>CAJONN010000021.1 GCA_905235955.1 uncultured Marinilabiliaceae bacterium | reverse complement strand
ACCGCGAGGTGAAAATCGGGTTTCGTGCATATTGTTGGAAGACATTTTTTTGTTGTATTTCTTTCGCCACTTCGGGGCTACTTTACTTGCGAAACTTAAGTACAATATCTATACAACTTATGCTCGCTGATATATTGCGCTACCTCAAATGGTACAAAATGATTGATATTCTTGCCGTTGGCTACCCATTCTCTTATCATAGTTGACGATATTTCTATTTGCGGAGCTTGTATATGTTCTATGTGGCTATTGGGCAAGTCAACTATTGGGCAATTGGGGCGAGGATAGACCAATATTCTATGTGCCAAAATCTCCTCGGCACGCTTCCAACGTGGCAAACCCTCTACATTGTCAGCTCCCATGATGAGTGTAAACTCGTGCTGCGGATATTGGCTATGAAGTGCACATAGTGTGTTGGCTGTATATGACGGCAATGGCAAATGCAACTCTACATCGCACACACGCAACTGAGGCGAGTTGGCCACTGCCTTATGCACCATTGCAACTCTATGTTCGGCTGGTGCAAGCTGGCTGCCTACTTTGAACGGATTTTGTGGGCTGACAACAAACCACACTTCGCTTACGCCACCAAAGTTGGCTATCCATTGCGCAAGCATCAAATGTCCACTATGAATGGGGTTGAACGATCCGAAAAAAAGACCAATATTCATATACATTATGGTTTGTAAAACGAAAAAAGACACGCTTTCCCTCAACGTGTCTTTTCCCATATTGTTTTTTTATTCTGCCAAAAAATTCCGCACTATAACCTCAACATCGTGTTGTGCTTGTTGCAAGTTATCATTGATTACTTGCTTGTCAAATTGCGATGCAAAGGTGAGCTCGTGTGCGGCTTTCTGCAAACGTTGCTCTATCTTTTCGGGCGAGTCAGTACCTCTGCCTTCGAGGCGCTGCCGGAGTGCTGCTACTGATGGTGGCTGAATAAAGATGCTTAGTGCATCAGAACCAAATATCTTTTTTATGTTTAGCCCACCAACCACATCTACATCAAAGACAATTGTCTTGCCTTCGTCCCAAATGCGCTGCACTTCGCTACGTAGTGTGCCATACAAGCTACCACCATATACCTCTTCATACTCCACAAACTCGTTGTTGGCTATTTTTGCTCTAAAATCAGCATCAGATAAGAAATAATATTCTACGCCATCTTGTTCTTTCCCGCGTGGCGCTCTACTTGTAGCCGATATTGAGAAGCCCAATGGCAACCCGAGTGTGAGCAAATAGTTGATTAGTGTGCTCTTGCCCGAACCTGATGGTGCTGAAAATATAAGTACCTTGCCCATAGTGTGTTAGAGTACGTTGAGTATTTGTTCTTTTATCTTCTCAAGCTCGTCTTTCATCTTGATAACGAGTTTTTGCATGTTGGCTTCGTTGGCTTTAGAGCCCAGTGTATTTATCTCTCTACCAATCTCTTGTGCTATGAAGCCAAGCTTCTTGCCGGGTTGTTCTTCGTTTTCTATCGTTTCGATGAAATATTTTAGGTGATTTTTCAGGCGAACCTTTTCTTCATTGATGTCGAGTTTTTCAATGTAGAAAATGAGCTCTTGCTCAAGGCGGTTTTCGTCAATGTTATTTTTGCCCACAAGTTCATCGAGCTGACTTTGTATTTTGTTCCTTATTTTGTCTATTCGAGCCTGCTCATACTGAGGCACTTCGAGCGAGTAGCCTTCAATGAGTGCGATGCGTTGGCGCAAGTCAGCTTCGAGCGCTTTGCCCTCTTGTATGCGAAATGCTACAATGTTGTTCAGCGCAGTGTCAATAGCTTGTGCTACTTGTTTCCATTCAGCTTCGTCAAGTTGCTGCTGCTCTACTTTCACCGTTTCAGGCAAAGGCATTATGATGCGCAAAAAGTCGGTGCGGTCAGTCTGTCCGATAGCATCGGCTATCTCTTTGAGCTGCTCATAGTAGTTTTCTATAACCTGCTTATTTATTTGCGCTACCTTTTCACCTGTTTGGCTTTCAATGTAGATAGAGAGGTCTATTTTGCCTCTAAACAATTTAGCTGCAATACTTGAACGCACCTCAAGTTCTTTTTCTCTGTAAAGGCTCGCTATGCGAGAGTTTAGGTCGAGTTGCTTGCTGTTGAGCGATTTTATTTCAATAGTTACTTTTTTGTTTGGCAATTCACATACGGCCTTGCCATAGCCTGTCATCGATTGTATCATTGTCTCTATTTAAGTTTTTAAATAATACATTGGTGCAAAGATACAAATTACTCAAGTTTCGCAAGTGAAAATTACGGCTCTTTCGTTTAAAAACTTTTCTTATTTGGCTACGCCGAACTTCGTTTCGCTACGCTCAATCATCTTAGAGTCTGTGCCGACAGAAAAAGTAAGATTAATGAAAAAGCCGTATATTATGGACTTGTCAGCAGTACATTTTCACTTGCGAAACTTGAATAAATGAAAGAACTATGTGTGTCTATATCATCTTCTTTTTGAAAGCAAAAGAAAAAAGCCACAAAAAAACATTAATTTTACAACCGCAAAAAAACAATTAAAACAACCTAAAGAGACAGATGGAATCAGTAGAATTTGTGCAATGGTGCCTCGACCACCTCAACAATTGGACAGTTATGCTCCTTATGACGATAGAAAGTTCGTTCATTCCCTTCCCTTCTGAAATTGTCATTCCGCCAGCAGCTTACAGATGCACAAGCATTACAGATTTGGCTATACTGATACTAATAGCAACTATTGGAGCCAATTTAGGTTCGCTCATCAACTATGCAATAGCTTACTATGTGGGGCGACCTATTGTTTATCGCTTTGCCAATAGCCGCATAGGACATCTGTGCCTCCTCGACGAAGACAAAGTGCGCAACGCCGAAGAGTATTTTGCTCGTCATGGCGCAATATCTACCTTTATCGGTAGGCTCATACCAGCCGTGCGCCAACTCATATCTATACCTGCCGGACTGTCGCGTATGCACTTGGGTAAGTTTGTGTTTTACACCACTTTAGGTGCCGGGATATGGAATACAATATTGGCTATTGCTGGCTACTATATGGCATCGCTTTATCCTGAAGAGCAAATGATGGCAAAGATAGAGGAGTATAGCAACGAGTTTAAAATAATATGTTTTATCATTATTGCCATAGTTATTCTCTTCTTGGCATATCGTTTTTTTTTCAGCAAAAAAAATAGCACAATTATCAATACAGAAAAATAACATACATTATGGATAGCCTGACACCACTATTTTTCAAGCGCAGAAGTATACGCAAATTTACAACCGAACCTATCAGCGAAGCTCATATCAAAGAGCTACAACGTGCAGCATTGTGTGCCCCTACATCGAAAAACTGCAAGTCGTGGGAGTTTGTTTTTGTTGACAACAAAGAGACAATCAAAGCACTTTCAGAGAGCAAAGAGTCTGGAGCACAGTTTCTTGAAGGCGCACCACTTGCTATTGTAGTGTTGGCCGATACACAAAAAACTGATGTTTGGGTTGAAGATACAGCCATAGCTGCCACATTCATACAGCTACAAGCCGAAGCTCTCGGACTTGGTTCGTGCTGGGCACAAATGCGCCTCAGAGGTACAACCAACACACCCGCCACTGACACTATAAAACAACTAATTGGCGCGCCAAGCAACTTAGAAGTAGAATGCGTAATAGGCATCGGACACAAAGATCAGCAACGCTCTGAATATACTGACGAAAAACTACCTTGGCAGCAGATACATATAAATAAATACTAAAACATTTTGCCGTGAAAACATCAGTTGTAAGTGCGGCAGCAATAGCATTCGGACTAACCCTATCGGCATGCAACAGCATTAGCTACACACCCTACACCTTTGAGCAACTCAGAGCAGCCGACTACACCTTGCCATCTGATGTGCGCAAAGTTGTAGTCAGTTCTTGTGCACAAATAAATGTTGCCGATAGCACCTACTACAACACAAGCCCAAGCTACAATGCTGAACGCATGCAGTATGCCAACTATATGCCAGCATTTGTATCTGCAGTGTTGGCCGACAAGCTAAACCAAAGTAGCTATTTGCAAGCCGAAATAGATGCGCAATATCACACCTACGACAGCCTACTATCCAATGCTGCAACCATTTGCAATACTCACAATGCCGACGCTATGCTCATTGTTACCAACTGCAACTACTCAGGATATGTAGCAATGCCCAATGAAGAAGATGTTGTGATGATTTCGGCTATGCAAACCAATCTGCAATTTGTTACGCCACAAGGGCAAACACGCTCATTTGAAACTCAACATGACACACTTACATGGCTACTCAACGAAGAGAATAAGTTTCCTCCCTACAAAGAGATATACTATAGCATAGCTGAGCAAACAGGCATACACATAGCCATACAAATAGTGCCATCGTGGGAAACACGCAAACGAGCCATCATAGGCACATCAACACGTGCACTTGCTGACGCTACCAACTGGACACTTGCCAACGAATGGGACAAAGCTAAAGACATTTGGGCAAGTGTAGCACAAAACGGCACCAGCACTGACAAAGTTTGCGCCACAATAGACCTCGGACTCTATTATGAACGCATCGACGATGTGCATGAGGCAGCTATGTGGTTTTCAAAAGCCCTCGACCTCATAGAGCAAGAAAGCAAAAACGTTACAGTGCAAAGCCTAAAACCATCGGTAGAGATGCTCTTTAGACGCTCGGTCGACCGTCAGTACGAAAAAATATTGCTCGACAAGCAAATGAGCAACTAACTCTCAATAGTATGAACCCCAAGCATGCCATAGCCATAGTAGCATTAGCCTCGGCACAATGTCTACATGCACAAATAGATGCAGGCAAAGGTGCATCAGTAGCATCAGTGGTTATCGACTTGCAAAGTGGGCAAACATTGCAGCAAAACAATGCTGACCAGCTACTCACACCAGCTTCGCTCACCAAGCTACTCACCACGGCTGCTGCCATTGACCTTATTGGCGCACAGCACAAAATAGCTACACAAGCCTTTATATCAGCCAATGGCAAACAACTAACAATACGTGGCTTGTGCGATCCGACAATGGCATCGGCATACTTCAGTTGGCACAGCATCGAAGCCTTTGCTACCAGCATAGCCAATGCGCTAAAACAGCAAAATGCAACACAAATAGAGCGCATCAGTTTCGATAGTGGCTACATCAGCGAGAGCCCATACTCATCAAAAAGGCTATGGGAAGATATGGGCAACTACTATGGTGCTGCGCCAACATCTTTTTGTACCAACGACAACACTGTTACCTATACCTTCAGTTCGCCTATTGAGCCCAACAAACCATGTCAACTAATAAGCACACAACCTGCTGAAGATATAAATGTGCAATGCTTCGTGAAGTCATATACTAAGCAAGCCGACAGTGTATACATATATGGCATAGGGCAAAATTGGTACGCCACAGGTTGCATGCCTTGTAACAGAGCCAAATTCAACGTGAGAGGGGCTATGGCCAATCCGCAGAAAATATTTGAGCAAAAACTACTAACCGAACTACGCCAGCAAGGAATAAAAATAGCCAACGTAGCCGACGAAAAAAACTGCAACTACACCAGCCTCAAGCCACTTGCCACCGACTACTCGCCAAGCATAGTTAGCATAGCTAAAGTTACCAACCATGAGAGCGTCAACATCTATGCCGATGCACTTATGCTACACCTCTGTGGCGAAGAAAGTACGTCAGTTGACCGCGCTTTGCAACAGCTACGCCAATATGTAAAGCGCATCACTGGACAAGAAGCCATATTGTATGACGGCTCTGGGCTGTCGCCACTCAACGCCCTTAGTCCGCACCAAATAGCTACCGTCATTAGACACATCGAAACATCGGCACAAGCACAAGCTTTTGACAAAACACTATCAATAGCAGGCGTAAGCGGTACGCTCAAAAGACTTGGTGTTGGCACTGCTATAGTCAACAACGTAAGAGGCAAAAGCGGCAGTATGAGTGGCGTGTTGGCATACGCCGGCATTGTAAATGCCACTAATGGAAAACAATACGTTTTTTGCATCATCACCAATCACTCGCCACTTCCACCTACAGAACTTAGGCAACGCATCGCACGTTGGCTCACAGAGCTGATGAAACTATAAACAACTCAACTTTTCGCAAGTAGGAAGGTACAGAGAATAAGCTCTAAAGGGCGATAGTGTAGCGCAGCGAAACCACTGCTACAAAATAAGAAGAAAAACGCTAAGCAACTCAAGCTATAAGTTGCTTAGCGTACGCATCAGATTTCTGTTGATACTTTTTTCTGAAAATACTCTATTTCTTGATGAGGCGCACAATGAATATGAGAATTACTGCGCCAATAATACCTGTTACGACCTCACCGATATTGATGGATAATATTGTGCCAAGGTTTAAGAAACCTCCAAGCAACCAGCCACCAAGCCAGCCACCCACAATACCAATAATAATATTGAGCCACCAAGCGTAGCTACTACCCATTATTTTGCCAGCTACCCAGCCAATGAGTGCCCAAATGAGCAATGCGATTATTAATCCCATAGTTGTTTTAGATTTTGGTTTAGATAAAAACAAAAGTAGTATAAAAAAATATAAAATACAAACTTTTCTCTGGAAAGCCCACGTGGATCTTTCATAAAAAAACTTCAAGTTTCGCAAGTGAAAAACGCACAGAAAATAAGAATGGGCGAAGGGGAATATAACCCACAAATAGTCTTCCAACAATTAGCACGGAACCCGATTTTCACCTCGCGGTTGTCGCCTTTAGGGACTTGCTTGTAGTGCATTTCTACTTGCAAAACTTGAAATTCCTACTTGCGAAACTTGAGTAAGTTAAGTAACTTTGTCCATAAAAAGCAAACAATGGCTCAACCCAAAGAAATAGAGATAAAAAACGCTCGCGTCAACAACCTCAAGGGCATCGACATAAAAATACCACGCAACAAATTTACAGTTATCACTGGTGTCAGTGGCTCTGGCAAATCGTCACTCGCTTTCGACACACTTTATGCTGAAGGACAACGCCGATATGTTGAAAGCCTCAATTCATACGCCCGACAATTTCTGGGTAGAAACAACAAGCCTGAAGTTGATTACATCAAAGGCATTCCGCCTGCCATTGCTATAGAGCAAAAAGTCAACACCCGCAACCCTCGCTCTACCGTTGGTACATCAACCGAAATATACGACTATCTCAAACTCCTTTTTGCACGCATAGGGCACACCATTTCACCCATATCAGGGCAGGAAGTGAAGCGCGACACCATTACCGATGTAGTTGACTACATCACAGCTTTGCCTGAAGGAACCAAACTTGCTATTCTCTGTCCGCTCAACACTACTGATGGCAATCTTACTGACCGCATCAAAGCACTTATGCAACAAGGTTTTAGCCGAGTAGAAGTCAACGGAGAATTTATTCGTCTCGACGAACAAAGCATAGCTACTTTGCCAACCAACAAAAAGCTCAATCTGGTCATCGATCGCCTTGCTGCCAACAAAGAAGCCGATACACTCACACGCCTTGCTGACTCTATTGGTACGGCCTTCTACGAAGGCGACAATAACTGCATCGTGCGCATATATGATAGTGCTAACTCGTTTACTGATAAACACTTCTCTGATCGTTACGAAGCCGATGGTATACGTTTTGAAGAACCCACCATTCATCTCTTTACATTCAATAGCCCTATTGGCGCATGCCCCGTTTGCGAAGGCTTTGGCAACATCATTGGCATCGACGAAAACCTTGTCATACCAGACAAAAGCAAAAGCGTAGCCGACGATTGTGTGGCTTGTTGGGTAGGACCAAAACTAAGTGAGTGGAAACACGACTTTATGATAGCCGTGAGCAAACTCAACTTCCCCGTGCATCGCCCCTATTACGAGCTATCTGACAAAGAAAAACAACTACTTTGGAAAGGTGGTAAAGGCATTTACGGCATTGACGCTTTTTTTGATTTTGCTAAAGAACAACAATATAAAATACAATATAGAGTTATCCTCTCCCGATATCGGGGCAAAACTACATGTCCGGAATGTAACGGACTCCGACTACGCAAAGAGGCTACCTACATACAAGTAGCAGGGCATACCATAACTCAACTTGTCTCTATGCCCATTAGTCAGCTCAAACAATGGGCTGATAGCGTGCAACTTACTGAGCATGAAAAAAAAATAGCTGAACGACCACTCACCGAAATACGCACACGCATCAACATATTGTGCGAAGTGGGACTCGACTATCTTACACTCAACCGCCAATCGTCGACACTCTCAGGTGGTGAAAGTCAGCGCATCAACATAGCTACATCGTTGGGGAGCAGCCTCATAGGTTCGCTCTATATACTCGATGAACCAAGCATTGGACTACATTCGCGCGACACCATCAAACTCATCAAAGTGTTGCGCAAACTACGCGACCTTGGCAACACAGTAGTAGTAGTAGAGCACGATGAAGACATCATTCGCGCAGCCGACTATATAATAGATATAGGACCAGAAGCAGGCCGACTGGGTGGCGAAGTAGTATATCAGGGCAATTTTGACCAATTAAAGGATAATGCCAACACACTTACTACCAAATATTTAAACAATGTGCTCAAAATAGATACGCCACAGTCAAGACGAGCATGGAACCGTAGTATAACCATCAGTCATGCTACAGAAAACAACCTACGCAACATCGACGTACAAATACCACTCAACGTAATGACCGTAGTTACAGGCGTAAGTGGCTCAGGCAAGTCGACACTCATATCAAAAATATTCTACCCAGCTATATGCAAAGCACTCGGGCTCGCCAATCAAGAACAAACAGGCTCATTTGGCGGACTTACGGGCGACATTAGAGCACTCACCAACGTAGAATTTATTGACCAAAATCCGATAGGTAAAAGCACACGTTCCAATCCAGCTACCTACATCAAAGCTTACGACGAAATACGTAAACTAATGGCAGCCCAGCAATTGTCGAAACAATGCGGCTACACAGCCACACACTTTTCCTTCAATGCACAAGGTGGACGATGTGAAGCATGCCAAGGTGAAGGCGTTATACACATCGAAATGCAATTTATGGCTGACATAAGCATAGAGTGCGAAGAGTGTCACGGCAGGCGATTCAAAGACGACATACTCGAAGTAACCTACCGCAACAAAAACATCTTCGACATACTCAACATGACCATCAATCAGGCCATAGAATTCTTTAGTGCATCGGCTGATAATAACAAAATAGGAGTCAGTGAACAACGCATCATATCTCGTCTCAAACCACTGCAAGACGTAGGTTTAGGTTACATCAAACTCGGGCAATCGTCAAGCACACTTAGTGGTGGCGAAACACAACGCGTAAAACTTGCAGCCTTCTTAGCCGACGAGCAACAAGGACCAACACTCTTCATCTTCGACGAACCAACCACCGGTCTACATTTTCACGATATCAACAAACTAATGAAAGCCTTCAACTCGCTCATAGAAAAAGGTCATTCGCTACTAATAATAGAACACAATATGGACATAATAAAAAATGCCGATTGGATTATAGATATGGGACCAGATGGTGGCGATGCTGGTGGCGAAGTAGTGGCACAAGGCACACCCGAACAAGTAGTTATGCAAGAAAACTCATACACCGGACAATATTTGAAAAGTTATTTGGAAAAATAAACGACTGATGAAATTTGACGTTTTGTGTCGAATGAAATCAAAAAGCGATTGAAAATAGAAAAATCAGAATAAAACTCCAATAAAACATATAGAACATCTATATTAAAAAAAATGTAAAAAAAAGAGTATCATAATTAGTGTTATATCAGTAACAATAATTATATTTGTCGCGTCAAAAGACTAAAAACAAGTATGGAGTTTGACATAAACAAATGGGTTAGTGAGAAAGAGACCAATCAGGTCATTCTCGAGCATGTAGGAGACTTTACGTCAGACTACATCGACTCTTTGTTGCCGTCAATGGAAGAGAATTTGAACAACAATATCGAAAACGAAAATATTAGAAAAAAAGCTTTCCACGTATTTGTTGAATGCATTCAGAATCTTTATCATCACATAGAGCCCATTAGTGAATTGGTGCCAGTGTTCAACTCGAGCAAAATAGGCGCAATAGTAATGGTAAAAGAAGATAACGGATGCAGAGTTACGACAGGAAACTTCATAAAAAAAGAACAAGAACATTACCTTAAAAACAAGATAGACCAACTCAACAAACTTAGCACAGACGAAATAAAACGCTTGTACAGAGAAACAATAAACAATTCTGCATTCTCTGAAAAAGGTGGAGCTGGCATCGGTATGATTGACATGGCACGAAAAACTGGTAACAAACTGAAATATCAATTTTTGCCAGTAAAAGGAGCACCCGATATGCTCTTTTACTCTTTCGATGTAACTATCAATTGAATTATAGAAAAACGGCAAACAACTACGACAAATGGAAAAGATAACTATAGAAGAAAGTCCGAAAACGCCATACATCTCAATGGATCCCGAAAAAGGCATTATTGAGATAAAGGGACGCTCAATACCAGAAAATTCGATAGAATTCTACAAACCACTTATCGAATGGCTTGGCGAATATAGTGACAACGATCCCAAAACAACACAAGTAAAAATAAAACTTGAATACTTCAATACAAGTAGTTCGAAGTGTATACTTGACATATTCAAACGTCTGGAGGTGATGTACAGAAAAGGTTGGACAATAGAAATCTTCTGGTATTACGACGAAGACGATGAAGATATGTATGAAAGTGGTGAAGACTATCAGTCTATACTTACATGCCCAATTTCACTTGTTGAGAATAAGACATTTTAAGATAAAATAAAAAATATTTATTCTATGAGGTCTGTACTAAAAAATAGTATAGACCTTTTTGTTTTATGGTTTAATAATCTATAGGTAAAAAGTTTGATAGAATGTAAATTTGGAATTAAGTTAATATTAAAATAAAAAATCTTTATATCAAAATACTTAATAACTTTCATTTTAAACAATAAAAATATATCTTTGTAGACGTAACGAATGGATGTAAAACATCTACAAACACAACAAAATATGCTAAATTGTATCATCGTAGATGACGACATATTTTCAACAAGGCTAATGTCTGACTTCATACGTCGAACATCAGTGGTTTCGTTACTAAACACATTCGACAATGCCATTGACGCTATTGATTTCCTCACCATATCACAGAAGCCAATAGACATTATCTTCCTCGACATTGAAATGCCTGAAATGAGTGGGCTCGACTTTATAAAATCAGTTGACGTACACAATACACAAATAATCATATATTCATCGCAAGAAAAATATGCACTTGAATCGTATGAATATGATGTGTGCGACTATTTGCTAAAACCTGTAAACTACACACGTTTTCATAAGGCAATAAGCAAAGCTAAAGCCGCACTTGGCATTTCGGCTATTGAGGATAACAACGAAATATCTGATTCCGAACAACGTCAGAAACAACCAGATACTGACGATAGCGAAATATACATCAAAGACAACTCTGGCGCTATATACAAAATAAGATACTCTGAAATAATACATATTGAAGCCTTAGAAAACTACATATCGGTGCTTACGCCTACACGCCGAGTAACGATACATACAACAATGAAAGACTTCATAGAAAAAATACCAGAAAAATTTGTAGTGCGCACACACCGCTCACACGCCATAGGCAAACGATATATTAAAAGCATAAGCAACAATAGCATCGAGTTGCTTTTGGGCGACAAAACAGTGCCAGTGGGCAAGTCGTTCAAAGATATTGTGAAAAATCTTACTGATGTTATTTAACTATCTGTAAATGAAATTGTTTGTAACTGTATTGTTGGCAGTGTCAATAACATCTGGCATAGCTCAAAATCCGTATAGGAGAGACGATACAGGGCATTTTATAGTTGAAGTAGGTAGTGAACTGCCATCGTTTCAGTTTGTAACCCTCAGTGGCGACACGCTCGACAGCGATGTGTTGCGTGGGCAGACGTGCATCGTACAATTTGTAGCATCGTGGTGTCCGTATAGTCAGGGACAAATGCTTGCAATTGAAGACCTTATCTGGAAAAAATACAAAAACAAAAAAGATATATTCATAGTAGCTTTTAGCGAAGATTTTGCACAAGACACTGCCAACTTTAGGCTTGAAAATGCTAAAAAAGGTATTAGTTATTCACTCTCGTTTGATGTTAATGAATTGATATTTAAGCAGTTTGCGACTTCTAAGGCCAGTATACCCCGAATTATAATTAGTGATAAAAACGGAACAATAGTGGCATTGGAAGATGAATTTTATAGAAAATCGTTTCGTCGAATAAGAAAAAAAATCAAGCAATTATTAGAGTAGAATATAAGTAAGAAGAGTAATATGACTTCGTTTTAGACAAAAAAATCATATTTTAGCAAAACAAAAAACAGAGAACAATGCCAACAAAAACCGATACACAATTTGAACATGCTACAAAGGTATGTGAAGATATTTTTACAAAGAAAATGAAAGACTACGGCACAGCATGGCGCATAATGCGACCAACATCGCTGACCGACCAAATAATGATAAAAGCTCGCAGAATAAGAAGCCTCGAAAACAAAAAAGAGAGCAAAATAGCTGAAGGTGTCAGACCTGAATTTATTGGCATAGTAAACTACGCAGCAATGGCGCTCATACAACTCGAACTTGGCTACACCGACGAGCCAAACATGCCCCACGAACAAGCTACTGAACTCTATCAGAACAAAATAAAGGCTGCACAAGCACTCATGAGCAACAAAAACCATGACTACGACGAGGCTTGGCGCGACATGAGAATAAGTTCGATAACTGACCTTATATTGATGAAAATAAATCGCACCAAAGAGATAGAAGATCACAATGGTGCTACCATAATATCAGAAGGTATAGATGCAAACTATATGGATATGATAAACTATGCTATATTTGCTATAATAAAGTTAGACTTTCCGGAATAAAACTTAGAATTATGAAAGAAAAAATAATAACAATACTACGTATAATTACCGGACTATTGTTTGTATTTTCAGGAGTAGTAAAGTGTATCGACCCCATTGGTGGTGCTATCAAAATAGAAGATTATTTTGTAGCGTGGAACTTAGAAAATATTCCGTTTGGTGTATGCTTAGCATTGTCGGTTTTGCAAAATATAGTTGAATTTTCGGCAGGATACATGCTCATTGTAAATGTAGGACAACGAGTAGCTTCAACGCTTGCAATGCTCTTTATGTGCTTCTATACGCCACTGACGCTTTACATCGCAATAGCCAACCCGGTAAGCGATTGTGGTTGCTTCGGCGACGCTGTAAAACTGACTAATTGGCAAACATTTGGCAAAAATCTGATATTCTTACCCATCAGCATCTATCTTTTTCTCAACAGAAAACTATATAGAAAACGATTGTCGCTATGGCTCAAAATTGATATACTTACAATAGGTATAATAACAGGTGTGCTTATATCAGTTAAAGGTATTACAGATGAGCCTATTATTGACTTCAGACCATTCTCTGTAGGCACTGACATCAATGCTTCGATGCGCATACCTGATGACGCTCCGATGCCTGAATACAAAACAACATTTATATTGCAGAAAGATGGGGTAGAGAAGGAGTTTGACGAAAACAACTATCCGTATGAAGACTCAACATGGGTATACATTGACTCGAAAACTGAAATAATATCAGAAGGATACACACCACCTATTGCCGATTTTACACTCACTGATGATGAAGGTAATGTATTGTCTGATCATATATTGCACAGCGAGAAAGAGATAGTGCTTGCCATATCGCCTAAAGTAGAAGATGTAGATAGCGCACATCTGTCGGTTTTGGCATACATAGCTGAGGCAATGACAATAAAAGACAAAGAGATGTATATAGCAACAGCATCAGGTAGTGGGGCACAAAAGCAAGTTGATACCAAAGCCAACTACAATTTTAGCTATCTGCAAGCCGACGAAACAATGCTGAAAACCATTACTCGCTCCAATCCGGGCATTATCATTATACAAAATGGCGTTATTATAGCCAAATATCACATCAATCACCTTCCCATTGATGGCTTCATAGAGAGCCCATTATCTACTAATTTAACAAACATAGTAGAGGAAAATGCGCGATTAACCATTTTATCCGTTATCTTTGCAATGGCTTTTGTAATATTGCTATTGAACAACTACAAAAGACGTTATAAAAACCCAGAAGAATAACAAAAATATACATAAACATAAAACAATGAGACAGAAAATTGTAGCAGGCAACTGGAAGATGAACAACACCCTCCAGGAAGGCATCGAATTGGCAAAAGGAGTAAACGAAATACTCAAAGCCAACGCACCTAAGTGCAAAGTAATACTTGGCACACCATTCATTCACCTTACAGAAGTTGTAAAAACTGTTGACTCAAAACTTATCAGCGTATCAGCAGAAAACTGCGCTGACAAAGAGAAGGGTGCTTTCACAGGTGAAGTATCTGCAGCTATGGTAAAATCAACTGGCGCAGAATACGTAATTTTGGGTCACTCAGAGCGTCGCGAATACTACAATGAGACTCCAGAAATATTGAAAGCAAAGGTTGACTTGGCTCTTGCTAACGGCCTCAAAGTTATTTTCTGCATTGGTGAATCGCTTGCACAACGTGAAGCTAACGAGCAAAATGCAGTAGTAAAAGCAGAGCTTGAAGGTTCTGTATTCCACCTCTCTGCAGAGCAATTTGCTAACATTGTGATTGCATACGAGCCAATTTGGGCTATCGGTACTGGCAAAACTGCAACTTCTGACCAAGCTGAAGAAATTCATGCATACATTCGTTCAGTTGTTGCCGACAAATATGGCAAAGCTGTAGCTGATAACACCTCAATACTCTATGGTGGCTCATGCAAAGGCTCAAATGCACCTGAGCTCTTCTCTAAGCCTGACATTGATGGTGGTCTGATTGGTGGCGCTTCGCTCAAAGCTGGCGACTTCTATGATATCATCAAGGCTTGGAACTAATTTAAGGTTTCTTCCTTTAGGATAAATAAAAAAGAGTGGTTTAGTGAAAAACTGAACCACTCTTTTTGTCTTTTATGTTACGGCTCTTTCGATAACTTCCTTTTCTTATTTGAATGGTTAAACGAAAGAGATGAGTTGTGTAAATTGGTTGAATTGTAACCTAATAGACTTGTCTTGAACTATCCATTTCTGATTGAAGTTTGTGATTTTTCAAATAAGTTTTTCAAGTTTCGCAAGTAGAAATATACAACAAACAAATTTTCAAACACAGCTTTTTCATTAGTCTTTTACTTTTTATTTCCGCAAGAAAAAGTAACAAAAAGAACTCGTCGCTGTTGCCACTCCGCTAAAAATTATCTTCGCTTCGCTAAACGATTTTAACTCGCTTCGCTCAAA
>CAJONN010000020.1 GCA_905235955.1 uncultured Marinilabiliaceae bacterium | reverse complement strand
AAGAAAAGTTTTTAAATGAAAGTAATATTAATTTATAAACAATCTAAAATATGAATATAATAAGAATTTTATCGCTCTACAGATTGTCATTCTACAATATTAACGTATCTTTACACAACGGAACTTCAGCACATTGGAGTTCCGATTTTTTGTTTAATAATGCTAAAAAAATAAGCTAAAAGCTCAATATATAACAAAATCATGAAAGTAGACGTATTGCTCGGACTTCAGTGGGGCGACGAAGGCAAAGGAAAAGTTGTTGACGTGCTTACACCCAACTACGAAGTCGTAACGCGATTTCAAGGAGGACCCAACGCTGGTCACACTCTCGAATTTGAAGGTCAGAAATATGTGCTTCGCTCTGTCCCATCTGGCATATTTCAGGGCGGAAAAATCAACATCATTGGCAACGGAGTTGTGCTTGACCCTGCACTCTTCAAAGCCGAAGTAGAACAACTTGAAGCTACAGGACACGACCTTACCAAACGACTCTTCATATCGCGCAAGGCACATCTTATATTGCCTACACACCGACTACTCGATGCTGCCTACGAATCAGCCAAAGGTGCTGGCAAAATAGGCACAACGGGCAAAGGTATCGGACCTACATATACTGACAAAATTGGTCGCAACGGATTGCGCATTGGCGACATTGAGCACAATTTCAAAGAAAAATATCAAGCAGCAATAGCTCGACACAAAGAAATATTGTCGCATTACAACTTCCAATACGACCTCGAACCTATTGAAAAAGAGTGGTTTGCTGGTATTGAGAAACTTAAGCAATATCAGTTTATCGATAGCGAACACTTTATCAATCATACCCTTGCCGATGGCAAACGCATATTGGCTGAAGGCGCACAGGGTACTATGCTCGACATCAATTTTGGCTCTTACCCATTCGTAACCTCGTCTGATACTATTTGCGCAGGCGCTTGTACAGGTTTGGGTGTTGCTCCGCAAAAAATTGGCGATGTTTTTGGTATCTTCAAAGCCTATTGCACACGTGTAGGTAGTGGTCCATTCCCAACCGAACTCGATGATGCTACAGGCGAAGAACTGCGCAAAATCGGACACGAATTTGGCGCTGTAACTGGTCGCCCACGTCGTTGTGGTTGGATCGACCTCGTGGCATTGCGCTATGCCGTGATGCTCAATGGCGTTACCAAACTAATAATGATGAAGAGCGATGTGCTCGACACCTTCTCTACCGTCAAAGCTTGCATAGCTTACAATGTCAACGGAGAAGAAACTCAAGATTTCCCATTTGAAATCAATGAAAACGTTACGCCTATATATGCTGAATTTGATGGTTGGAGAACCGATATGACGAAGATGACTTCTGAAAACGAATTCCCCGAAGAATTCAATGCTTACATTGATTTCATCGAACAATATTTGGGCGTTCCTATTCATATCATCTCTATCGGACCTGACAGAGAGCAAACTATAGTTCGCGGACAAGATTAAGCTATCCGCCTCTACAAACAATACCAAACGGAGATGCCCACCTATGCACATCAACATTATGTGCTAATGTGTGGACATCTCCTTTCTATTTTTTATGCAATGAATGAACTTAAAAAAGTTGTCAGGCAAGAGATAAAACAAGCCAAACTGCAACTGACTTTGGCACAACGTACTGAAGCTGAGCAACGTGTGTTATCGCAATTGCAAGCTGATCAACACATAGCCAATTGCCACAACGTAGCCATATACCATTCGTTGCCCGACGAACTGCCAACCAACAACATAATAGCCTATTTGCTCCAAACTGGTCATAGCGTTTTTCTGCCAGTAATAGATGGTGCTGACATTGTTTTTCATCAATATACCGATACGCAAAGCCTGATAAAAGAGAATAAATATGGCATTGCCGAACCGCATAATTCAATCATATTACCAGTTGGCGAGCCCTTTGTTGTTATTACGCCCGGCATAGCATTCACCCCAACAGGGCAACGCATAGGGCGTGGCGGTGGCTATTACGACCGTTTTTTTGCCCAGTGCCAATCTCAGAATCTCTCTTTTTATGCTATTGGCATAGCTTATCAATGCCAAAAACGTCAAACGATTCCAGTTGAACCATTTGACGTTGAGATGAATTGTGTATATTTTGGCTAAGCCAATAACTAAGCATCGCCTTTGGGGGGAACATTAAATCCGACAGGCATTTTGGGCGCACCACCTCCCTGAATCCGACCTCTATCGGCTTCGTACTTATCAATATTCTCTTTTAGCGCCATAAGCAAACGTTTTGCATTTTCGGGTGTCATTATCACTCTCGACTTTACATTTGCCTTTGGCACACCCGGCATCAGCCTTACAAAATCTATGATAAACTCTGTCATAGAGTGCGAAATAATAGCCATATTGGTATAAACCCCTTCAGCTACATCTTCGGGCAAATTGATATTCAGTTTGTTCTCTTTATCTTCCATTTTTTTTTAAATTAAAGAAGGCTACCCGTGAAAGGGTAGCCTCCGAATTTTACTATATAGCTTTCACTATTTTTTCAAAGTACCTACCAGAGATATTATTTCAATACATCTGATATTGAGTTAGAGTTGCTTGCTACCAAAGCATCGTAGTCATCTTTCGAGCCAACAATGTCATCGAGCAGTGTGCGTGTACCAGTACCTGCAGGTATCAAGTGACCGCATATAACGTTCTCTTTCAAGCCCTCCAAGTAGTCGACTTTGCCCATGATAGCTGCCTCGTTGAGCACTTTGGTTGTCTCTTGGAACGAAGCTGCTGACATAAAGCTCTTGGTGTGCAATGCAGCGCGAGTGATACCTTGAAGTATCTGGCTCGATGTTGCAGGCACTGCGTCGCGAGCTTCAACAAGCTTGAGGTCTTTGCGACGGAGCTGTGAATTTTCGTCGCGCAAACGGCGTGCACTTACTATCTGACCTGCCTTGAGCGAAGTAGAGTCGCCAGCATCGGTAATAACCTTCTGACCCCACATCTTGTCGTTCTCTTCCATGAAGTCGATCTTGTCAACTGTCTCTTTTTCAAGGAACTTAGTATCGCCCGGATCTTCTATTTCAACCTTGCGCATCATTTGGCGCACAATGATTTCAAAGTGCTTGTCGTTTATCTTCACACCTTGCAGACGGTATACGTCTTGTACCTCGTTTACGATGTACTCTTGCACAGCTGTTGGACCCATTATCGACAAGATGTCGGCTGGTGTTACAGCACCATCAGAAAGTGGCATACCTGCTCTTACGTAGTCGTTGTCTTGAACCAAAATCTGTTTTGAGAGCGATACCAAATATCTCTTCTCTTCGCCTGTTTTTGATTTGACAATTATCTCGCGGTTACCACGTTTAATCTTGCCGTATGTAACCTCACCATCGATTTCTGAAACAACGGCAGGGTTGCTTGGGTTGCGTGCCTCGAAGAGCTCAGTTACACGTGGCAGACCACCGGTGATATCACCTGCACCACCACCTGCTGCACGAGGTTGTTTTGATATAATCTCGCCTTGGCGTACATCTTGTCCGTCTTCTACAGCTACGTGAGCACCTACAGCTACGTTGTATGAGTGGAGCACAGTTCCATCTTCTGAAACAATGTTGATAGCAGGCGACTTTTGGCGGTCGCGGCTTTCGATGATTACTTTCTCGCTATAACCAGTTTGTTCATCTGATTCTTCGATGTATGTAACACCTTCAATCATGTTCTCATACTGCACCTTACCTGTGAATTCGGTAATAGATGGAGCGTTGAATGGATCCCATTCGCTTATTGTTGTACCCTCAGTAATCTCCTGACCATTCTTTACGTATAGTTTTGAAGAATACTGTATTGGGTGTGTCTCAAGAGCAATCTTAGTAGTCTTGTCGATGATCTTCAACTCTGCCAGACGACCAACAACTATGTCCATTTTGTTTCCATTGTCATCAGTATAAGGCACGCTACGAAGTTCATCAATTTCGACAATACCTGAATATTTAGCTACGATGCTATTTTCAGTAGCAGAGTTTGATGCCGTACCACCCACGTGGAATGTACGCAGTGTAAGCTGAGTACCCGGCTCACCAATCGACTGTGCTGCGATGACACCTACAGCTTCGCCCAAGTGAACCATCTTGCCTGTTGCAAGGTTTCTGCCGTAGCACTTAGCGCATACACCCTTCTTCGACTCGCAAGTGAGCACTGAGCGTATTTCAACTTGCTCTATTGGCGACTCTTCGATTATCTGTGCTTTCTTCTCGTCAATCTCTTCACCTGCTCTGACAATAATGTCGTTGGTAAGTGGATGATAAACATCGTGAACTGATACACGACCAAGTATACGTTCGTAGAGCGAAGCAATAACATCGTCGTTGTTCTTGATAGCTCTGCATGTCAAGCCACGCAATGTACCGCAGTCGTTTTGAGTGATAATCACATCATTTGATACATCAACCAAACGACGAGTAAGGTAACCTGCGTCGGCTGTCTTCAATGCAGTATCTGCCAAACCTTTACGAGCACCGTGTGTTGAGATGAAGTATTCCAACACTGACAAGCCCTCTTTGAAGTTTGCCAAGATTGGGTTCTCAATAATCTGTGGACCTTCGGCACCTGATTTCTGAGGCTTAGCCATCAAACCGCGCATACCGCAAAGCTGACGTATCTGCTCTTTAGAACCACGGGCACCAGAGTCAAGCATCATGAATACTGAGTTGAAACCCTGTCGGTCAGTGCTAAGTTGCTTCATAAGTATTGAAGTAAGCTCAGCGTTGACGTGTGTCCAAATATCAATTATCTGGTTGTATCGTTCGTTGTTGGTAATGAAACCCATGTTGTAGTTGTTCATCACCTCTTCCACATCTTCGAAGCCCTTTTTTACGAGTTCTTCTTTCTCTGGTGGAATAAGCACATCGGCAAGGTTGAATGACAAACCGCCTTCAAATGCCATACGGTAACCCATATTCTTTATTGCGTCGAGGAAGTCGGCTGTCTTTGGTATACCGCAAGTCTTCTGTACTTTAGCAATGATGTCGCGCAACGACTTTTTAGTGATGAGCACGTTGATGAAGCCAACTTCGCGCGGAACAACTTTGTTGAAAAGTATACGTCCAACGGTGGTGTCAACCATCATAAGCTCAAGCTCACCTTTATCGTTGAGGTCGTATGTGCGAACTTTCACCTTTGCATGCAGTTCGGCTCTGCCCTCGTTGTATGCTATCTCAGCCTCTTCGGGTGAGTAGAATATCAAGCCTTCGCCTTTTGCACCCGGACGTTCTTTGGTAATGTAGTACATACCAAGAATCATATCCTGCGATGGTACGGCAATAGGAGCACCATTGGCTGGGTTGAGGATGTTGTTTGAAGCCAACATCAAGAGCTGTGCCTCAAGTATTGCAGCATTGCCAAGTGGCAAGTGTACTGCCATCTGGTCGCCATCGAAGTCGGCATTGAAAGCTGTTGTTGCAAGTGGGTGCAACTGAATAGCTT
Source organism: uncultured Marinilabiliaceae bacterium (assembly GCA_905235955.1). Lineage (GTDB taxonomy): Bacteria > Bacteroidota > Bacteroidia > Bacteroidales > Marinilabiliaceae > W3P20-009. The sequence goes on along the minus strand of CAJONN010000020.1, from coordinate 10,003 downwards.
TGCCTTCGATCATCTTAGGCTGGAATGCCTGAATACCCAAACGGTGAAGGGTCGGGGCACGGTTGAGCAGCACAGGGTGATTCTTCATCACATTTTCAAGAATATCCCAAACTACGGGAGCCTTCTTGTCAACAATTTTCTTTGCTGACTTTACGGTTTTGACTATGCCACGCTCAATAAGTTTGCGAATGATAAATGGCTTATAGAGTTCGGCTGCCATATCTTTTGGCAAACCACATTCATGCATTTTAAGTTCCGGACCAACAACGATAACCGAACGTGCTGAATAGTCTACACGCTTACCGAGCAAGTTCTGACGGAAACGACCTTGTTTGCCTTTGAGGCTGTCGCTCAACGATTTGAGTGCACGGTTAGAATCGGTTTTCACTGCATTCGACTTTCTTGAGTTGTCAAGCAGTGAGTCAACAGCCTCCTGAAGCATACGTTTTTCGTTGCGCAAAATAACTTCAGGTGCCTTTATCTCTATCAAGCGTTTCAAACGGTTGTTGCGGATGATAACTCTGCGATAGAGGTCGTTGAGGTCTGATGTTGCAAAACGACCACCATCGAGTGGAACAAGTGGACGCAGTTCGGGCGGAATTACCGGAACTACCTTTATTATCATCCACTCTGGTTTGTTCTGTCCATGCGACTCGCGGAACGACTCAACAACTTGCAGACGTTTCAGAGCTTCGTTTTTGCGTTGCTGTGAAGTTTCAGTGTTGGCTTTGTTGCGCAAATCGTATGAAAGTTCGTCAAGGTCAACGCGTTGCAAAAGCAGTTCGAGAGCCTCTGCACCCATCTTGGCGATGAACTTGTTCGGATCGTCGTTTTCCAAATATTGATTTTCCTTCGGAAGTTTGTCGAGTATGTCAAGATACTCTTCTTCGGTTAGGAAGTCGTTCTTTTGTATACCTTCTTCAGCCATTATACCCGGCTGAATAACTACGTAGCGTTCGTAGTAAACTATTGCATCAAGTTTCTTGGTCGGAAGTCCGAGAAGATAACCTATCTTGTTTGGCAACGATTTGAAGTACCAAATATGAGCTACAGGAACAACCAATGAGATGTGTCCCATACGCTCACGACGTACTTTTTTCTCTGTCACCTCGACACCGCAACGGTCGCACACGATGCCTCTGTATCGGATGCGCTTATACTTGCCACAGTGACATTCATAGTCTTTCACCGGACCAAATATACGCTCGCAGAACAAGCCATCGCGTTCAGGCTTGTAAGTGCGGTAGTTGATGGTTTCTGGCTTAAGCACTTCGCCACTCGACATTTCAAGTATTTCTTCAGGCGAAGCAAGGCCTATTGAAATCTTTGAAAAGTTACTTTTGTTTTTCTGATCTCTTCTGAATGCCATATTTAGTAGAGAATTTTAAAATTCAAACCCTTTGTGGAGTTAATGGAGGCAGAGTTTTTATTCTCCACCTCCAAAAATGTTATTATTCCATCGTGACGCTCAAGCCGAGACCTCTCATCTCATGCAAAAGCACATTGAGTGACTCTGGTATGCCCGGTGTCGGAAGCAAATCGCCTTTGACTATTGCTTCGTATGCCTTAGCACGACCTATTACGTCGTCTGACTTAACTGTCAGAATTTCCTGAAGAATATTAGCTGCGCCCCAACCTTCGAGCGCCCAAACTTCCATCTCACCAAAACGCTGACCACCAAATTGGGCTTTACCACCAAGTGGCTGCTGAGTGATGAGTGAGTATGGACCTATCGAACGTGCGTGCATCTTATCGTCAACCATGTGACCAAGTTTCAGCATATAAATGACACCCACTGTGGCTGGCTGGTGGAAACGTTCGCCTGTGCCACCATCATACAAATATGTACGACCTACTTCTGGTACACCTGCCTTCTTGGTATATTCGTTGATGTCTTCAAGAGTTGCACCATCGAATACTGGTGTGGCAAATTTAACGCCTAAGTTGCGACCTGCCCAACCAAGTACTGTTTCGTATATCTGACCAAGGTTCATTCGTGAAGGCACACCCAGAGGGTTCAATACTATATCTACTGGTGTACCATCATCGAGGAATGGCATGTCTTCTGGGCGAACAATGCGTGAAACAATACCTTTGTTACCATGTCGACCTGCCATCTTGTCGCCTACACGTATCTTACGTTTCTTGGCTACATATACCTTAGCTATTTGCATAATGCCTGATGGCAATTCATCGCCAATAGTTGCATTATACTTTTTACGTTTCTCCACTGCTTCGTATTCTTTGTATTTCATACGATAATTGTGGATACAATAGTATATCAAGTTGCTCTTGTCGGCGTCAGAAATCCATTTAGCAGGGTTTACTGTTTGGTAGTTGATATCGTTCAAAATGTTCTGAGTAAACTTCACATTCTTTGCAACTACGTCAACACCATAGTAATCTTTCACGCCCTGAGATACTTTACCATCCAATACTTGGAGGAGTTTCGAGATCAATACTCGGCGAAGTTCGTCAACATTCTGCTGGAACTCTTCGTCAATCTTAGCTATTGCCTCTTTCTCTGTAGTACGAGAACGTTTGTCTTTTATTATGCGTGAATAGAGCTTTCTGCCAATAATAACGCCATGAAGTGAAGGTGTAGCTTTGAGTGAAGCATCTTTTACATCACCTGCTTTGTCTCCAAAGATAGCACGTAGCAACTTCTCTTCTGGTGTCGGATCGCTTTCGCCTTTTGGAGTAATCTTGCCTATCAATATATCACCCGGCTTGATGTGAGCACCAATTCTGATGATACCATTTTCGTCAAGATCTTTTGTAGCATCTTCACTTACGTTCGGAATATCTGAGGTCAATTCCTCCATACCACGCTTAGTGTCGCGCACTTCAAGCGAATATTCGTCTACATGCACTGAAGTGAAAATATCTTCACGTACAATGCGTTGCGACAATACTATGGCGTCCTCAAAGTTGTAACCCTTCCAAGGCATGAATGCTACTTTGAGGTTTCGACCCAAAGCCAACTCACCATTTTGTGATGAATAACCCTCTGTCAAAACCTGACCTTTGACTACGCGCTGACCTTTCTTTACGATAGGGCGCAAGTCGATAGTCGAACTTTGGTTTGTCTTTTGGAACTTAGGCAAAACATAGCGTTTTGTATCTGGTTCAAATTTTACAAACTTTTCATCTTCAGTGTAATCGTAGCGTACAACAATTTCATTTGCATCTACATAGTCTATTACACCATCTTTTTCGGCAGTGAACTGAGTGCGCGAGAATCTGATGATAGGCTCTTCCAAGCCAGTACCAACGATAGGCGACTCAGGACGCAAGATAGGCACAGCTTGGCGCATCATGTTCGAACCCATAAGTGCACGGTTTGCGTCGTCGTGTTCCAAGAACGGAATGAGTGACGATGCTACAGATGCTATCTGGTTTGCTGCTACGTCGATAAGCTCTACTTTCTCCTTCTCTACTACAGGGAAGTCACTATCTTGACGAGCTTTTACTCTGTCTGACAAGAAGTTGCCTTCATCGTCCATCGGAGTACAAGCCTGAGCTACAATCTTGTGTTCTTCTTCTTCAGCCGAATAATATTTCAAACCTTCGTTTGAGAAGTCAACTTTACCATTGACAACTTTACGATAAGGAGTTTCGATAAATCCGAGGTCATCAACCTTAGCAAAAATAGTAAGCGAAGAAATCAGACCAATGTTCGGACCTTCAGGAGACTCAATAGGACACAGACGACCATAGTGAGTATAGTGTACGTCGCGAACCTCGAAACCAGCACGGTCGCGCGACAAACCGCCAGGACCGAGTGCTGAGAAACGACGCTTGTGAGTAACCTCAGCAAGTGGGTTGATTTGGTCCATAAACTGCGACAATGCGTTGGTTGCAAAGAAGCTGTTTATAACCGAAGCAAGAGTTTTGCTGTTAATCAAGTCGATAGGAGTAAATACCTCATTATCACGCACATTCATACGCTCACGAATGGTGCGCGACATACGAGCCAAACCTATGCTAAATTGGTTGGCAAGTTGCTCACCTACAGTGCGAACACGGCGGTTGCTCAAGTGGTCGATATCGTCTACATCGGCTTTTGAGTTGAGCAATTCGATAAGGTGCTTGATAATCTCTATCATATCCTCTTTGGTGAGGACACGGATAGATGGGTCGATGTCGAGACCTAATTTTTGGTTCAAACGGAAACGACCAACTTCGCCCAAGTCATAACGTTTGTCAGAGAAGAATAGCTTCTCAATAACGTCGCGAGCTGTAGCCTCATCGGGTGGATCAGCATTGCGCAGCTGACGATAGATGTAGACAACAGCCTCTTTCTCAGAGTTGCAAGGGTCTTTTTGCAACGAATTGTATATAATAGCATAATCGGCCAAACCTTGTGCCTCTTTGTGCAATAGAATAGTCTTAGCACCAGAGTCAACAATAGCGTCGATATTTTCTTCGAGAAGAATAGTTTCGCGGTCGACAATAATCTCGTTACGTTCGATAGAAACAACCTCACCCGTATCCTCATCTACGAAGTCTTCTGACCACGATTTGAGCACACGAGCTGCGAGTTTGCGACCAACACATTTTTTGAGATTGGCCTTGTTTACCTTTATCTCATCAGCAAGACCAAAAATCTCCAATATATCTTTATCCGACTCAAATCCGATAGCACGCAACATTGTAGTAACCGGAAGTTTCTTCTTACGGTCAATATATGCATGCATCACATTGTTAATGTCGGTGGCAAATTCAATCCAAGAGCCTTTGAAAGGTATAATTCTGGCCGAATAAAGTTTAGTACCATTAGCGTGTACGCTTTGTCCGAAGAAGACACCGGGCGAACGGTGCAACTGCGAAACAATAACGCGTTCTGCGCCATTGATAATAAAACTACCTTTTTCGGTCATGTATGGAATCATACCGAGATAAACATCCTGAACAACAGTGTCAAAATCTTCATGTTCAGGGTCGTTGCACGACAATTTGAGAGTTGCCTTCAAGGGAACATTATATGTCAATCCCTGTTCAAGACACTCTTGAATGGTGTAACGTGGTGGATCAATGCAATAATCCAAAAATTCGAGAACAAAATTGTTTCTCGTGTCATTGATGGGGAAGTTTTCTACAAAAACTTGATATAACCCCTCTTTTTTGCGGTCTTCAGGTGTTGTCCCCAATTGGAACAACTCACGGAACGACTTTAACTGTACTTCAAGAAAGTCATTGAATTCTAATGGCTTTTTTAAAGTAGAAAAAGTAACTCTTTCGGCTTTGATCGGACTCATCTAAACAACTTAATTAAGTGAACTTAACAAAAGAAACACGAAAAGGTTTGAGACACTATGATTGTGTCCCAAACCACATCCTTTACAGGAATCGTTATTACTTAAGTTCAACTTCAGCACCAGCCTCTTCAAGCTTAGCTTTCAGTGCCTCAGCGTCAGCCTTAGAAATCTTCTCTTTTACAGCTACAGGAGCTTTGTCAACGAGTTCTTTAGCTTCCTTCAAACCGAGACCTGCGTTCTCTTTTACTGCTTTTACAACGCCAAGCTTCTGAGCACCTGCGCTCTTGAGGATAACGTCGAATTCAGTCTGCTCTGCTGCTGCTGCTGCGCCGCCTGCTGCTGGAGCTGCTACTGCTACTGCTGCAGCTGCTGGTTCGATACCGTATTCATTTTTGAGAACTTCTGCAAGTTCGTTTACTTCTTTTACAGTAAGATTAACCAATTCTTCTGCAAGAGCCTTTATATCTGCCATTTTATTCTAAAATTAATGTGTTTCTAAATAATTACTTTTTACTTAATGTTTCTAGCACGCCATGGATGGTATTTGCACCGCTCTGAAGAGCTGATACAACATTCTTGGCTGGTGACTGGAGGAGTGCAACGATGTCGCCAATGAGTTCTTCCTTGCTCTTGATTGATACAAGAGCTTCGAGGTTCTGAGCACCAACATATATTGATTGCTCTACATATGCACCTTTGAGAACTGGCTTCTCGTTTTCTGCTGCAAATGCTTTGATCAATTTTGCAGGTACATTGCCTACATTTGAAAGCATTACTGCTGTGTTGCCCTTCAAAGCTGCATTGAGTTCAGTGAAATCACCCTCAACTTGCTCCAAAGCCTTCTTCAAAAGAGAATTCTTTACTACAAGCAGTTTTACTTCTTTACCAAAGCTTTCGCGGCGGAGCTTACTTGTAACCTCTGCATTGAGACCTTCAATATCTACTACATAGAAATGTGCGTATGATTTGATCGTCTCTGCGAGACTTTGTATAAGAGTGTTTTTATCTTCTTTTCTCATGATTCCTTTTATTCAAACGTTTAACAATTAAGCTTCAACTGACTTGAAGTCTATATGAACACCAGGACTCATTGTGCTTGATACAAACACACTCTTTACATAAGTACCTTTCGCTGACGAAGGTTTCAACTTCAATATAACGCTAATAAACTCTTTTACATTGTCTACTATCTTCTGAGCATCGAATGATACTTTGCCTACAGAAGCGTGTACAATACCGAATTTATCAACCTTAAAATCGATTTTACCAGCTTTTACTTCTGTTACCGCTTTTGCCACATCCATAGTTACAGTACCACTCTTGGGGTTTGGCATAAGACCACGAGGACCCAATACTCTACCTAGAGCACCTACTTTTGCCATGATGCTTGGCATTGTTATGATAACATCAACATCTGTCCAGCCGCCTTTGATCTTCTCGATGTATTCATCAAGACCAACATAGTCAGCGCCAGCTGCCTTAGCTTCAGCCTCTTTGTCAGGTGTACAGAGTACAAGTACTCTTACTTGCTTGCCTGAACCATGAGGAAGTGTACATACGCCACGTACCATCTGGTTGGCTTTGCGAGGGTCTACACCCAAACGAACATCAACATCTATTGATGCATCAAATTTGGTAGTTGTAACCTCTTTTACAAGAGTTGCTGCCTCTTCAATGCTATAGAGTTTGTTGGTGTCGATCTTGCTTAAAGCTAACTTTCTATTTTTTGTTAGTTTAGTCATTGTCGCAAAAAGGTATTAATTAGTTATTGCTTGGGAATTCACCTGTCACGGTTATACCCATACTTCTGGCAGTACCAGCAATCATCCTCATTGCAGATTCAACTGTAAAACAGTTCATATCAGCCATCTTGTCTTGAGCTATGGTCTTAACCTGATCCCATGACAATGAACCAACCTTTTTGCGGTTTGGCTCTGCTGAACCAACCTTTGCTTTCGCTGCTTCCAATACCTGCACTGCTGCTGGAGGAGTCTTTACTACGAAATCAAAAGATTTGTCCTTGTAGACTGTTATGACAACTGGCAATATCTTACCAGCTTTGTCCTGTGTACGAGCATTGAACTGCTTGCAGAACTCCATGATATTCACACCCTTTGAGCCCAATGCTGGACCAATCGGGGGCGAAGGATTTGCGGCACCACCTTTAACTTGAAGTTTGATAAAGGTTTCTACTTCTTTAGCCATTGTAGCAATTCTTAATTTAATTAATTATATAATTTACAGCCTGTATAGGTCTATCTCACGATAGAGGAAGCATTTGATACTCGACTGCCGATTATTCTTTTTCTACTTGAAGGTATTGCAATTCGAGAGGCGTTTTTCTGCCAAAGATTTTTACCATTACTGATAATGTCTTCTTCTCTGAATTGATTCCTTCTATTTCTCCACTAAAACCATTGAACGGACCATCGGTAACTTTTACTGTCTCGCCAACAACAAAAGGTACCTCTATGTCTAATGTCTCATCGCTAAGCTCATCAGCTTTGCCTATCATTCGGGCTACTTCTGATGCGCGCATTGGCTCTGGATTATTTTTCTTATCTCTGAGGAAGTCTATTATATTGGGTACATTGCTTATAATGTACTCTGCCTCCTTGTCAAGTGCTGCCTCTACAAATACATAGCCACTGAAGAGTATTTTCTCTTTCATTACTTTCTTCCCGTTGCGCTGCTGATATACATGCTCAACTGGAACTACGGCAGGACTGACAATATCACTCATGCCATTGCGAGCTATCTCTGCATCAAGCGCTTCGGCAGCTTTCTTCTCCTTACCGCCTATGGCACGTAGGACATACCAATGTTTTACTATCTCAGCCATTTATCTTATTAATACAATCCGTTGTATATAAACTTGAGCGCATACTCTGAAACCAAATCCATAAGCATTACTACACATGCAATGATAACTGATGCTACCATTACTACTATAGCGCTATTTGTCAGTTCACTTCCTGTTGGCCACGAAGTTTTGTTGACAAGTTCGTTATATACGTCTTTAAAGTAGTTTACTATCTTACTCATAATGTTTTTTCCGTATCTTTTGCACGGGAGGAGAGGCTCGAACTCCCGACACCTGGTTTTGGAGACCAGTGCTCTACCAACTGAGCTACACCCGTAAAAATGATAGGAGATTAAACTCCTATCATTGATATGATAGATAACTTATTTTAATATCATTCGATAATTTCAGTTACCTGACCTGCACCTACTGTACGACCACCTTCGCGGATAGCGAAACGGAGACCTTGATTCAATGCTGCTGGGTGGATAAGAGATACTGTAATCTCTACGTTATCACCTGGCATTACCATCTCTTGGTTTGCTGGCAATTCAATCTCACCAGTGATGTCAAGAGTACGGAGGTAGAACTGTGGACGATAGTGGTTCTGGAATGGAGTATGACGACCACCCTCTTCCTTCTTCAATACGTAGATTGAAGCCTTGAATTTGGTGTGAGGTGTGATTGTACCAGGTTTAGCGATAACCATACCACGTTTGATGTCCTTCTTCTCAATACCACGGAGGAGCAAACCTACGTTATCGCCAGCTTCACCTTCGTCAAGAATCTTACGGAACATTTCTACACCAGTACAAGTTGTCTTCATACCTTCTGCACCAAGACCGATAATCTGAAGTTCGTCACCTACGTGAACAACACCAGTCTCGATACGACCAGTAGCTACAGTACCACGACCAGTGATGGTGAATACGTCTTCAACTGGCATAAGGAATGGTTTATCCATATCACGTGGAGGCAGTGGAATCCATTCGTCAACAGCTGCCATAAGTTCCATTACTTTCTCTTCCCACTGTGGCTCACCGTTGAGTGCACCAAGAGCTGAACCACGAATTACTGGTGAGTTGTCACCATCGAATTCATAGAATGAGAGAAGTTCACGAAGCTCCATTTCAACGAGGTCAAGAAGTTCAGCATCGTCAACCATATCCACTTTGTTCATGAATACTACGATACGAGGAACGTTTACCTGACGTGCAAGAAGAATGTGCTCACGTGTCTGAGGCATAGGACCATCAGTTGCAGCACAAACAAGAATTGCACCATCCATCTGAGCAGCACCAGTAACCATGTTCTTTACATAGTCAGCGTGGCCCGGGCAGTCTACGTGAGCGTAGTGACGGTTTGCTGTTTCATACTCTACGTGTGCAGTGTTGATAGTGATACCGCGCTCTTTTTCTTCAGGTGCGTTATCAATAGAATCAAAAGCCTTTTGCTCTGCAAGACCCTGCTTTGCCAATACTGTTGTAATAGCTGCAGTAAGAGTAGTCTTGCCATGATCGACGTGACCAATGGTACCAATGTTCACGTGTGGCTTGGTTCTTTGGAATGTTTCTTTAGCCATAATTCGAATTATTATACAATTAAGTGTTTAATTATCATTTTATGCATTAAAAATCAATGCTATATGAGTAGGCATAGTAACCCACCCCTTATTTTTCGGTTGCAAAGTTACTACTTTTCCATAAAATACAATATTTACACGAATGTTTTTTCGTGTTTTTTCTTTTATGTCTGTGTTTGTCTGTTTTTTATAACAAATAAATACATTTTGTGTTTTTTCTTGCACTATGTTTTTACAGTTTCGCAAGTAGAAATGTATTGCAAACAAGTCCCTATATACGACCTTCCCATTAATTTTACTTTTTATTTCGCTACGCTCAATCATCTTCGGGTCTGTGCCGACAGAAAAAGTAACAAA
>CAJONN010000019.1 GCA_905235955.1 uncultured Marinilabiliaceae bacterium | reverse complement strand
AACAGCGACGAGTTCTTTTTGTTACTTTTTCTGTCGGCACAGACTCGAAGATGATTGAGCGTAGCGAAATAAAAAGTAAAATTAATGGGAAGGTCGTATATAGGGACTTGTTTGCAGTACATTTCTACTTGCGAAACTTGAGTAAGGAATTAAAGTTTTGAGCACAACTTTTACGACTCGTCATTCACAACTCAGAAAAATGGCTAATTTTGACATCCGTATAAAAAACAATTCATCTGTGCAATGAACAAAATACTCAGCATCGTTGTACCCACATACAATATGGAGCGATATTTAACATCTGCTATCACTTCGTTGTTCGTTTCAGCTCCACTTTTTTCATTACTCGATATTATTATTGTCAACGATGGTAGTACCGATAATTCACTAAGCATTGCACAAGATTTTGCACGCCAACACCCCGATGTCATCAGAGTTATCAGCAAAACCAATGGCAACTATGGTTCATGCATCAATAGTGCGCTCAAAGTAGCTACAGGTAAGTATATCAAGATTTTAGATGCAGACGATTCGTTCAGCACCACAGCTTTGTCAGCATTCATCAACCATCTGACCACTGAAAAGGCTGACCTAGTGCTAACCAACTATTGCATTATCAATCAGCGTGGTAAGCGTATCAAATCTATGCATATACCTCTCAAGCCATCGCCACACAATGAGCTCACCCACACACAACTTGCAGCAGTAGCAATGTCGATGCACAATGTTTGTTATCGCACCGCAATATTGCAACAAATTGGCTACGAACAAACTGAGGGTATCTCATATACTGATATGGAGTGGATTTTCATGCCAATGAGTGCTGTAAACAGCATAAAATACTACAAATTAGAACTTTACAAATACTTATTAGGACGAAGCGAACAAACTGTTGACGAGCAAATACACCTACGAAAAATGGGTGATGAAGAGGTAAGCATAATGAAAAATATAGCCCAACTGCAATCGCTTCACCCAAGCAATGCTGCCTACAACTACCTAACACTGAGAATCTTTCAGCGCTTGCGTAGTGTCTATCATGGCACATTAGCACAGCCACCAACAAACACATTTAACCTCAAAGCCTTTGAAGATAAACTCAAATCAACGGGCTTCGATTTTGAAGAATGCACCAACAATATGTCTATCAACTGCATATTTTTCAACTATCATTTAATACAGAATTGGCGCAAAACATATAATCAGATAGTCCTTCAGCAAACCATTGGCTACAAAATATACCATTTTATTCGCTCGGCACGAAATGCTTATAACAATTTCTGTTACAAATATTTATAAAGAAAAGCGCATCTCACCTCAATGGCAAAATGCGCTTCAAGAACATTTTTTACTATCTGTGTTAGTTATTTAGAGCTTCAGCACCACTTACAATCTCTATCAACTCATTGGTAATAGCGCCCTGACGAGCCTTATTGTATTGTAGCTGAAGATCTTTGAGCAATTCAGTAGCATTATCGGTAGCCTTACTCATCGATGTCATTCGGGCGCTATGCTCTGATGCTATCGAGTCAAGAATAACGGCGTACAACGTAGTACGAATAGCTTGCGGAAGAAGATCTTGCAACACCTCAGCCTTGTTTGGCTCTACAATGAAGTCGAGCAACTGATTGTTGGTTGTTTCAGTAGCTGTAAGTGTAATAGGCAAATATTGCTTAGCCGTCACACGCTGAACTGATTTGTTGACAAACTCATTATAAACCAAATGAATTTCTCTGTATTCGCCACTTACAAAAGCCTTATTCAGTTCATCAGCAATGTCATAAACTGCTTGCAACGACAAAGCATCAAACAACGCATTGAAGTCTTTCTTCAGCGACAGTCCACGTGCCGTCAAGCCTTTAGCCACTTGCTTGCCAATAGCTATAAACTCAACCTCACCACGTGCATAGGCATCGGCAAAGTCAGTCTTGACAAGCCTATCAACCTCTTTAGCCACATTGGAACTGAATGCTCCGGCCAAGCCCTTGTTGGAGGCAATAGGAACTATCAGTATTTTACCCTTTTGGCTAACACGGAAATTAGCAAAATCATTCCTCACCCCGTCAACCGAATTGCCAAGGAAGTTGACTATCTCAAGCAACTTGCCCACAAATGGTCTGACGTGCTCTACATCGCTTTGTGCTTTGTTGAGTTTTGCCGCCGAAACCATCTTCATTGCACTGGTTACCTGACGTGTAGTCCGCACCGAATTGATGCGTAGTCGTATGCCTTTCAAATTAGCCATGGCTATTGATATTGCTTATTTTTCGAATCGGGCACTCACCTGCTTAGCCACTTGCTCCAGCACACTTGTTATGCTGTCATCAATCTTGCCCTGAGCTATTGCCTCGAGCGTATCCTTGTGAGTAAGTTCAAGCTCTTCAATGAATGCTTTTTCAAAATCGGGCACAGTGGCAATAGGTATATTGCGCATCAAGCCCTTTGTTCCACAATAAATAACAGCAACTTGTTTCTCTACCGATACGGGCGAATATTGAGGTTGCTTCAATAGTTCTACGTTCTTTCGACCTTTGTCGAGCACAGCCATTGTTGATGCATCAAGGTCTGAGCTAAACTTAGAAAAGGCTTCGAGTTCGCGGAACTGTGCTTGGTCGAGTTTGAGTGTACCTGCCACCTTCTTCATCGACTTTATCTGAGCACTACCGCCCACACGCGACACTGATATACCTACGTTGATTGCAGGGCGAACACCCGCGTTGAAGAGCGAGCCTTCGAGGAATATCTGACCGTCGGTAATAGAAATAACGTTGGTTGGAATATATGCTGAAACGTCACCTGCTTGTGTCTCAATGATAGGGAGTGCAGTGAGCGAGCCACCACCCTTCACTATCGGTTTGATAGAGTCAGGCAAGTCGTTCATATTCTTAGCTATCTCATCGTTATCAATAATCTTAGCGGCACGTTCGAGCAAGCGTGAATGCAAGTAGAACACATCGCCCGGATATGCTTCACGTCCGGGTGGACGACGCAATAGCAACGACACCTCGCGATATGCTACAGCCTGCTTCGACAAATCGTCATAAATAATGAGTGCTGCACGACCAGAATCGCGGAAATATTCACCAATAGCAGCTCCAGCAAATGGCGAATAGAACTGCATGGCTGCTGAGTCAGATGCTGTAGCCGACACTACGGTAGTATAAGCCATTGCACCATGTTTTTCAAGTGTGTTGACTATCTGAGCCACAGTTGATCCCTTCTGACCTGTAGCCACATAGATGCAATATACAGGTTTGCCAGCGTCGTAGAAACTCTTTTGGTTGAGGATGGTATCAATAGCAATAGCTGTTTTACCAGTTTGGCGGTCACCAATAATGAGCTCACGCTGTCCGCGTCCGATAGGAATCATTGAGTCGATAGCCTTCAGACCGGTCTGTAGAGGTTCTTTTACTGGCTGACGGAAAAGCACTTGAGGTGCCTTGCGTTCGAGAGGCATTTCATAGAGCTGTCCAGAGATAGTGCCTTTGCCATCGATAGGTTCACCAAGTGGATTGACCACTCGACCAATAATGCCATCGCCTACTCTGATAGAAGCTATTCGGCCTGTACGCTTCACCGTGTCGCCCTCTTTCACAGAGTCTACATTGCCCATAAGCACTATACCAACATGGTCTTGCTCAAGGTTCATCACGATGCCCGTAGCCTCGCCTATCTCAACAAGCTCATTGGCTTGCACATTGTCAAGCCCATAGGCTTGAGCTATGCCGTCGCCAACACTCAGTACAGTGCCAACCTCCTCCATGTTCAATGAAGACTCAAACTTCTCCAACTGTTGTTTGAGAAGGCTTGAAACTTCTGAGGCTTTTATGTTTTCCATGTACTTTGTTTTTTTAGTTTTATACCATCAACTTTTTCTCAATATCAGCCAATTGGCGAGCAACGCTACAGTCAAGTTGTTTCCCATCGACCCTTATCACCACTCCGCCTATTAGCGAAGCATCGGTGCTAAAGTTTGTTTCAACCTTCGAGCCCAACTTTTTTTCAAGTTGAGCCTGAAACTCTTGCTTCTTGTCAGATGCAAGTTCTTGGGCGGTTGTCACTTCGGCTGTTTTGATACCGTTGTGCTCTTTGTAGACAATTTGGTAAACTCTGAGTATCTCGTCAATCATACCAATGCGTCCTTTATCTGCCACAAACTGTATAAATTCTGATGATTGTGCTGATATTTTTTTGCCAAAAACCGACTGAAGGAATGCTTTTTTTACCGACACTTTTTGCAGTGGCGAAGCGAGCATCTCTTTAGCTTTGCTATTTTCAGCAAAAGCACTTCGTATCATATTCACATCGTCATAAATACGGTTTGTTTCGCCTTTTTCGGCACCATATTCATATAATACAGTGGCATATCGCCTTGCTATGAGTCCACCATCCATTGCTTACACCTATTAATTGAAATTGCTTTCGTTGAGGTATTTTTCTATTAATTTCTCCTGCTTACCAGTGGTTTGCAGGTCTTCAGCCAAGATGCGACCAGCTATCTCTACAGACAACTTTGCAACTTGTTTTTTCAGTTCAGCCTTAGCATCGGCCGTCTCTTTTGCTATTTGGGCACGAGCATCGGCACTTACCTTTTCGGCAGCAGCTATGGCCTGCTGACGGGCTTCTTCTATGATCGAATCTTTCATCGCGCGCGCTTCTTTTAAGATTTTTTCGCGCTCGAGTCGAGATTCGGCTTCCATCTTGGCCTTTGCTTCTTCTATCTTCTTGTACTCTTGCTCAGCAGCAGCTGCTGCTTTCAGAGCGCTCTCTATTTTGTCCTCACGCTCTTTGATGGCTCCGAGCATCGGATTCCATGCAAATTTGCCAAGAACAAACACGAGCACCAAGAAGGTGGCGCCAGACCAAATGACTAATCCCGGTTCTGGAGATAAAAGATCCATAAACTGTCTTGTTTTCGATTGTTATTTTATCATCGCTATCACAATGGCAAAGAGGCCTGCACCTTCAACCATACCTGCTGCGATAAGCATGGCTGATTGTATTTTGCTGGCCATTTCTGGTTGACGTGCCATTGCGTCAAGTGCTGACCTACCAATGTTACCGATGCCGATACCGATACCGATAACTATCAAACCCAAACCTACACTTACTAGATTCATAGCTTTAATTTTTTAGTTGATTAATATTTTTTTAGTTGATTATTCGTGATGATCTTCTTGGTTGGTTGCCAAACCTATATATAGGGCTGACAAAAGTGTGAAAATGTATGCTTGCAATGCACCAAATATTAGCTCAAGTGCAAATATCATAAATGCTAATAGCACTGAGGGTATTGCCATTGCATACGAGTGAACAATAAATATGATAGAAAAGAGGCTAAGCACCAATATATGTCCGCCAGTGATATTAGCAAACAAACGGACGAGAAGAGTAAATGGCTTAGTAAACATACTTATTATCTCTACAGGTATCAGTATCACCTTCATGAGTGCTGGCACGCCCGGAACGGTAAAGTTGTGTTTCCAATAGGCTTTACTACCATTCCAGTTGGTAAGAATGAATGTAAATATTGCCAATATTGAGGTGAATGATATGTTGCCCGATAGGTTTGACGAACCCGGGAAGAATGGTATCAGACCAATAATATTATTGAACCAAATAAAGAAAAATAGTGTGAGCAGATAGTTGGTATATTTGCCCGACTTTTCTTTGCCTATTTGTTCGTCGGCTATATCTTTTACAAATAATACCATCATCTCTACAAGCGAATGCCTACCACGTGGCACGCTACTCTTTTTATATGAGCGTGCTGTACCAACAAATACAAGCAACAAGATGGCACAACTAAGCAACATTGACACTACGTTGCGAGTGAGCGAGAAGTCGAATGGAGCTTCGTTGCTACCTTCTACACGTAGGTGTTCATCGTCGAGATAATAGACATTGCCATTGTGTTCTAATTTTGCACCATCTTCAAAGCTATCAGATGTGGTAAAGAGAAAATCGCCTTTGTAATAAGCCATTACGGGCAAGTGCAATTTCACTTCTACCTCTTCACCTTCTTCGTTTTTATAGCCAAAAATGCTCCACGAGTGAGAGTTAGAAATATGATGACTAATGAGCTTATTCATATCAATTGCTTCGGGTTCGTCCGCTGCAACTGTTGAGCTATCAGATACTTCTTCTTGTGCCATAGCTTGCTGTGGCAGTGTGCAAAAAGTTATTGATAATAACAGTAAGAATGCTAACTGTTTCATATTTTCTCTTGTTGTGTTTTTATCTCAAAATGAGTTAATGCATTTACGATAAGTACCAACAAAAAGTTGCTACAAAATAACAATGCATACAACGACATTTCTCTACTCAAAAACGATGTAAGCAATAATAGCGACAATACTATTAATATGTATCTGATCAGCTCTACTGCTAAGTCGTATACCAATGTTGTAGCCCACTGCCGAGGCCAACGCAAGCGCAACATTGTATTTTTAAGGCATTCGAGCAGTAGTGGCACTATGCCTACCAAGGTCAGGCGCCAGAGGTCTGTGTCGTCTGATACGTACCACACTACCAACCACTCTGACAAGAGTAGAACCGCTGACACTACTGCGAATTTCAATGCTATTATTTTTTAACCGGTTCGGGTTGTATTGGTGCACGACCTTTGTCAGACATGTTGCAAGTGCCATTGAATGTTGCACCTGGTTCGATGCTGAGTTTTGCTACGGTCATTTCACCTTTGAATGTTGCTGTGTTTTTGAGCGATAAGAGCTCACTCACTTCCACTTTGCCATCAAACGAACCTGATATTTCAGCATTAGCACATTTGATTGTTCCTTTTATGCTACCACCTTGTCCGAGAACAAGTTTTCCCTTTGATACTATGTTTCCTTCTATTACGCCATCAACGCGCAAATCACCGTTGGTATCTATGTCGCCTACGATTTTTGTTCCTGAGCCAATGATATTAGGCAACTTATTTTCTACTTCAAATGGTTTTGACATTTTTACTATTTTTTTGATTGTTTTTACTCAATTTTTGCAAGTATCTTCCAAATAGTATACTGCTTGTAGCACAACTAAAAATTTTAAACTTGCAATATGTTTCTGTTTTTTCGCAATTACAAAAATAAAAAAAAAACGTTAATATAATAATCTCAAATTTGTCGAATTATTTGTTCAAATTCATTTTTTTGAACTACAAGTGGCACTTCAACCAGTTCGCGCGATAGTTGTGTTTTGAATTCTATCGACTTCATTGTCAATATCTGCGACTCGATCCAATCTTTTTTATTGAAGTTTTTACCTGAATTGATTGCGCATATTTGCATATCAGACAATACGTTGACTATGTCTTTACGGCAATAAATCATATAGAATGCATCGTATATCACCTCTTCTACCTTGCCTTCAGGTGTTTTCAGTATGTTTGCTCGGTTGACAAGTTTGAGCAGTTCATCTATTTCGCTATGGTCGAAGTGAGCTTTGTCGAGGCGCTTGATGAGGTTGTTGGCGTTGATGCGGAAGTTTTTCGGACATTCGTTTTGCGAGAAGAGATGTAGCATTGTGAGCTTCACAAACATGGTTTCAGTAAGTGTAAGTCCTTCGGCATAGCTAAGCATTTCGCTCTGTATCATAAGCATGTCGAGGCGACGCACGTAGGCTTCGTCGAGCGTTTGTTTGAGCTGTGTTTCAAATACATTGAGCACATCGTCTACCTTCATGCCTTGTATGCGTGTGATGAGTGTTTTGTTGGGTTTGCAATTTGAGCCACATTCAGAAAATTCGGGTTTTAGTCCTTTGACGAAATACATATCTATTTCGCCTTTGTATTTCACGGGCATTTTGCCTCGATATTGACACTCAAAATAATCTGCTATTTTAATATAGGTATCGCCACTAATATTTACTTCGCCCGGCACACCCGATGACTCCATACGTGAGGCTGTATTGACAGAGTCGCCCCAAATGTCGAACGATTTCTTTTTGTTGCCCAACACTGCTGAAACGAGCGGACCGGTATGGATGCCTACACGCATATTCCAAAAAGCACCATTTTTTTGGCGTTCTTTTATATAGTTTATCATCTCAAGTCCTACGAGTGTAACCTCTATGGGGTTGGCACTATCGAGATTGGGCACGCCACCTGCGCACATGTAGGCATCGCCTATGGTTTTGATTTTTTCTACATCGTAACGCTCTACAAGTTCGTCGAAATAGATGAAATATTTATCGAGCTCATCAACAAGCTGCTCTGGGTTCATGTGCTCCGATATTTTTGTAAAGCCTTGTATATCAGAGAACAACACAGTAGCGCTATCGTATTTTTTGGTTTTCGAAAGTTCTTTTTGTTCGGCATTGCGTTTTTCGGTTATCTTCATTTGAATATGAAGATGTATGAGGTAGAGTATGACAATGAGTATGCACAATGCGCCAAATAGATCGCCCCACGGGAATGGTGGCTGATAATGCACTTTGAAGTGCTTTTGCATGCCATTGATTGAGGTTATGACAATTTGCAATTGATCATATTCTGACATGTCAACAACATGGGCTGGGATATTGTCTACTTCTACGTCAGAAACAACTTCATATTGTTCGTTGGCCACAATAATCTGCCATGGGGCAATAAATCCATTGTCTTTGCTCCAAAAGAAAGAAAAAAGTTCAGAATCGGTCTCAACCAGACCATTTTCTACTGGGACTATTTCACCTTTACTACTAAAAAAATATATTTTTTGTTCTTCAGCTTTAATAAAATTTGCACTCAAAAAGAGGCATAAAACGCCGATTATCAACTTATTATACATAAACGCCGTTATTTTCCAACTTGAAATACACCGCAATATACTTTTTTTTTTGCAAATAAAACACTAATTTTAACTTTTGATTATAATCTACTTCCTATGAGTAACTATAGCGATTCTATTATTGTTCCGTATGATTTTACGGAAAAAGCCGATTTTGCGGTGCAACATGCTGCAATAATGGCCAAAAACATGAAGGCAGAAGTTATACTTTTGCACATTGTAAAAAAGATTTCAGAAACCAAAGATGCTGAGACCAAACTAAACGATTTGGCAAGCCGATTTACAACAGATTTGGGCGTAACTGTGCACCAAATAATTCGTGAAGGAACCATTTTCAAGACCATAAACGAAGTTGTAGAAGAGCTGAAAGGCGTTTGTGTGGTAATGGGAACTCACGGCATGAAAGGTATGCAAAAACTTACTGGTAGCTGGGCACTTAAGGTGATTGTGGGCTGCCACGTACCATATCTGATAGTGCAAAAAGCTCCGTGCTACAACGACACAGCCAACATCTTGTTCCCAGTTGACTACAAACTTGAAACAAAGGAGAAGCTCAAATGGGTTAGCATGTTAAACTATCTGTCGAAAATGAAAGTTAGCTTGCTTGGTCAGCAGGGCAATGGTCCGATGTATGACAACCCAACAAAAGCCAACATGAGCTTCTGCAAGAAATATTTGTCAGAGCGCAACATTGCATTCGACACAGTTTGGCTCGACCAAAAGGGTTCGTTCTACGAGTTGTCGCTCAAATATGCACAAGAGCAGAAGTGCGATGTAATAATGATAACCACCACACGCGACATTGCTTTCCACGACTATATTTTGGGCGCATACGAGCAAACAATAATTGCCAATGAAGCCGAAATACCTGTATTTGTGGTCAATCCGCGCAGCGAAGTAAAGTTGGCTTATCAGAACTTCTAAAAAAAAGATACAGTTTAATAGATTTTTTCATAAAATTAAGCGAGGCTCTACTTATAAAAGAAAAGTGAGCCTCGCTTTTTACTAATAAATGTATCTTTGCAAAACTCAGAAAAAAAATACCTGACCAACAAAAGATGACGACACTAATATTTGCATCGCACAATAAAAACAAAGCAGCAGAGATAAACGCTCTGACCGAACCAAACATACACATATCTACACTCAACGAAGTAGGCATCAGCGATGAGATAGCCGAAACAGCTCAGACCTTGGAAGGCAATGCGCTAATAAAAGCACGTTTCGCACGTCAGAAAACAGGTAAAGCTTGCTTTGCCGACGACACAGGCTTGGAAGTAGAAGTTCTTGGTGGTGAACCCGGCGTATACTCAGCACGATATGCGGGCGAAGATTGCAACTCAGAAAACAACATAGACAAGCTACTAAGCAAACTAAGCAACGCAACCAACCGCAAAGCGCGCTTCAGAACCGTAGTGGCATACATTAGTGCTGATGGCAAAGAGCACTTATTTGAAGGCATCGTAGAGGGTCAGATAGCTCATAAGCGAGCAGGCAGCAACGGCTTTGGCTACGACGCAGTTTTCATTCCAACTGACGACAATATCAACCCCAACGGCACTCTAACATTTGCCCAGATGGATTTGACGGTAAAAAACCAAATAAGCCACAGAGCGCGTGCCATAAGCAAATTTGTTGAGTTCATTGCAAACGAACATTAATATTTATGAACAGCAAAAAAATATGGGCAACACTTGCCGCCATAGCTTGTAGCGTTGTGGTTAGTGCCCAATGGACCATACACATCTCGCTCGATGTATGCACATATGCCGCCAATGCCACGTGCGGACAAATAGCAGGCAACGATATAGGCTTTGTGATGCACTACAACGATGGCAGCGTAATAATATTCAGCAAAAGCAATCACTTATCAGACATAGGAATAAGCACCGTGGTAGCAAACGGCAACACTGCATACGTGGGCTATAGCAACGGCAATATAGACATAATAGACCTTGAAAGCCTTACAACAACAAACATACCCGAACTAAAAAACTACACTGCGATAGATAGCAAAGCGATAAACCACTTTTATAAATATGGTCAAACCCTCTATTGCTCTACAACGTGTGGCATAATAGCTATCAACCTCAACAAAAACGAGATAGTAGCACGCTATCCGATAACCAACCACGACATTCCTATTGTAAACTGCCTTACAATATACAATGACACCATATATGCTGGCACCACAAACGGACTATATTGTGCCAACGCAAAAAACAACATACTTGAAAATGCTGAAGAGTGGAAACAACATGCCACTTTGAAAGACAACATATCAGACATAGCCATATTCAACAACAAAATATTGGTAGCCAACGGCAAAAAAGGTGGAACAAACAAAATATACATAGCCAACAACAACGACACCATAAAGCTATGGAACATAGAGCAATACAGAAACATATCAGCAACAAAAGATATATTACTAATAACAAACAACAATAGCATCAGCAAATACAACAAAGAGCTAACCCAAACGGAGATTATAAACAACCTAAACATCAACGGCAACGACATAACACTCAACAGCCACAATGCACAACTATCTGAAAATGGTACAATAGCAATAGCCGACAGAGCTTGCGGCCTCATAGTAGTCAGAGCCGACGGATATGCCGACCGATATACATCAAAAGGACCAGTAGACAACTATAGCTATTCGCTATATGCCACAAACAATGGCGTGTACTGCTCAAAAGGTGGTGCAAATCCGACCAACTACAACAACCTCAATAGAGCCATTGGAGTGAGCCTATACAGAAACAATACATGGATAAATTCATGGGGAGGAGCACGCGATGCGCTATTCTTTGCAGCAGACCCAAACTGCGCCGACTCAGTATATGTATCAACTTGGGGCAAAGGTATTTACAAAGTAGAAAACGGTCAGCTAACAACACACTACACAGCCGAAAATTCTACACTTACCGACATATTTGGTGGCAAAGACTACACTCGCGCATCGAGTATATGCTACAACCAGCGCTCAACACTATTTGTATGGCATGCTGAATCAGACTATGCAATAGCCATAAAATCGCCAGACGGAGAGTGGGGACACATATCATACCCAATGACCGACAAATTGCACAGCACACAGAAACTCATATTTACATCGAACGACAATGGATGGCTAATCATTGCACGCAACCAATACAGAGGCATATTTGTATTCAACACCAACGGTACCGACTTCGACGATAGCGACGACATATTTCGTGGCACAGCTTCGTTTGCCGACAGCCGTTGTTATGACAAACTACAACTATGGAATGCTGATGGCGAAGTAATAACAAATGGGATATCAGACATAGTTGAAGACCGCGACAATGTACTATGGTTTGCCACCGATGTAGGCGTTGTTACCTTCAGTGGCGACAAAGATATATTCAGCACCCCAAAACCAATATTTGAACAAGTAAAAGTACCACGCAACGATGGCACCGACCTTGCCGACTACTTACTCGACGGCGTAAAGACCACCGCAATAGCCGTTGACGGAGCCAACCGCAAATGGATAGGCACAAACAACAATGGCGTTTTACTTGTAAACGCTGATGGCAGCGAAATATTAGAGCAATTCACAACCAACAATAGTCCGCTACCCTCTGACGAAATAAGCTCAATAGCCATTGACCCCAAAACTGGCGAAGTATTTTTTGCCACATCCCTCGGACTTGTATCGTACAGAGGCAATGCCATAGCGCCAGCCGAGAAACTAAGCAACATAAAAATATACCCCAACCCCGTAACTCCACAAAACAACGAAGTGCGAATAACTGGTTTTACTGACAATTCACGAATAAAAATAACCGATGTAAACGGCAGGCTATTAAGCTCAACAAAGTCGATAGGCGGCATGGCTACATGGAATTGCACCAACCTCGACGGAAGCAGAGTCTCGACTGGAGTATACATAGTATGGGCAACCAATGCCGATGGAACAGAAAAAGCCGTAGGGAAAATATTAGTAGTAAAATAGGAGATTGACTACTAAAGATATGTTATATTTTATAAAATGGTATATTTGCAAAATATTATACCCTTCATATAAAAATGGACTTAAGTGCGAGACTACCATATTATCTATTTACCAAAATCAACACGATAAAGTTGATAGTGTTCACCGCACTATTTTCGCTCATTTTTATCAATATATACCAACCTTACAACTCTACAGGCTGGATAAAAAACATGACCAACGTCAAATATTTTATCTTGTCGAGCGTACTTGTATTGCTTGGAATGGCAGTAGTAGCAATCAGCCGTACCATATTATATAGAAACTATGGTTCAAAAAAAGGCAGACTCAAAATGTGGCAATATCTGCTATGGATAGCCACAGAAATAGCAACTATATCGCTGGTATTCACACTGTTTGAAACATTTATAATGAACGATAAACGCAACTTTGTGTCAATGGCGCGCATATCGCTTTGGAACACATCGCTCATACTACTATTGCCTTACAGTGTGCTATGGCTCTATTTTTCGTGGGACGACAAAAACAAACGACTGCTCAAAATGTCATCGAGCATAGTATACAACAATGACGACGAGCCAACACACGAGAAACTACTGGTGATGACAAACTTCTTCGACAACAAAGGCGAGATAAAATTTAGCCTCAAACTATCAGACCTAATGTATATCAAAGGAGCTGACAACTACATAGTGGTTTATTATAGAGATGGCGAAAAACTATCGTCAGTAATGATACGCAACACTATGAAGCAAACCGAAAAAGATCTGCGTCCGCAAGGCATCATAAGGTGCCACAAATCATATATGGTCAACACTCGCCACATCAAAATGCTTGAGAAAAAGAGTGAAGGCGTAATAGTGAAACTCGACTCGCCCATACCACTCAACATACCAGTAACACGTAGCTACGTGAAAGACGTATACGACCTCATCTGAAACATAGCTATGAAACAACACATACTCATTGTAGCATACACACTATTGCTTACAAGCTGCGTGCACCAACCAGCTGAGCACCACAAGGTTGCAGTATCAGCAACACTACCCGTAGAAAAATATTTCATAGAACAGCTATCAGACACAACTATAAGCGTCAACGTTGTCATACCACAAAATGTTGGGCACTCTGAATATAGTCCGCGTCCGAGCCAAATGATGAGTTTAGCACAGTCTGAAGCATATTTTGCCATTGGCAATCTCGACTTTGAAATAGCATGGAAAGATAGGCTAACCAACAACAACAAAATGGTTTGGACTGACCTGAGCAAAGACATTGAGTTGATACACACCGATGCTGCCAATCATGAGCATCATCACGATACCGACCCACACTATTGGCTCTCGCCCAAAAGAGCAAAAATAATGGCACGCAATATGGCTACCGAGCTACGCCAACTGACCACTTACAACGTAGACTCTGCCCTCAGCGTCCTCAATGCCAACCTCGACAGCCTCGACAAGCAACTGAGTCAGCTAAGTGGCAAAACCTTCATGATATATCACCCTGCACTCACCTACATGGCTGCCGACTACGGACTAACGCAGCTTGAGATAGAGAAAGACGGCAACGCCCCATCGCCTTTGTCATACAAAAACAGCATAGAGAGTGGCAAAGCAAACAACGTAAAAGTAGTGTTTGTACAGCAAGGCTACGACATAGAAAAGGCACAAACAGCAGCGCAAATGCTCAATGCCAAAGTAGTAAGTATAAGCCCAGAAGGCTACAATTGGCCACAGACAATGCAAACCATAATTGAAGCATTGGCAGAATGAAAAAGGAGGACTAATGGACAACGAACCGCTGATAAGTCTCAGAGATATTAGTGCCGGCTACGAGGGGAAAACCGTTGTAAGCAACATCAATTTAGACGTATTTAGCAACGACATAATAGCCTTTATCGGACCTAATGGCGGTGGTAAAACAACCATTTTGCGCATTTTGCTCGGCATCGTCAAACCACAAAGTGGCACAATGACTTGCAAAAATGGACTCAAAATAGGTTATTTGCCACAAATCAACAACATAGATTTATCGTTTCCCATAAGCGTTACCGACGTAGTTCTATCAGGTCAGAGAGATGGCAACCGTCTTTTCCCCTCGGCACAAGTGCGCAACAGAGCTGCCGAACTACTACATTTTGCTCAGCTTAACGATATAAGCAACAAACAAATAGGCGAATTATCGGGTGGACAAAGACAGCGTGCATTCTTGTGTCGAGCCATAATGAGCAATCCTGACGTACTGATACTCGACGAGCCAGTAACTTATATGGACAAAGTGGCAGAAACGAACCTATATAAACTCATACCAGAGCTATCGAAGCAGATGGCAATAATATTGGTATCGCACGACATTGGCACCATATCATCGTATGTGAAGACCATAGCATGTGTCAACAAAACGCTACATTACCACCCAACCAACGTTATATCTGACGAGATGCTCAGAATATACGAATGCCCCATAGAGATAATATCGCACGGAGCTATTCCGCATCGCGTACTTGGCACTCATAAGTTGCACATTGGCAACAGAGAGTAAACAAAGGAAGAAAAAATGACAGATTTGTTTGAATATCAATTTATTACAAATGCACTATTTGTAATGTTGATGCTATCAGTAACGGCAGGCATCATAGGCACTTACATAGTTGCGCGGCGCATGGTATTTGTAGCAGGAGGCATCACTCACGCAAGTTTTGGTGGCATAGGCATAGCTTACTATTTGGGTTTGTCGCCTATTGGTGGAGCACTCACTTTTGCCATACTCACTGCACTTGGCATAGAGGCGTTGGGCACACGAGGCAAGGTGCGCGAAGATAGTGCCATAGCCATATTGTGGTCGTTGGGCATGGCGGTTGGAGTCATATTTATGTTTCTGACGCCCGGCTATTCGCAAAATCTTATGGGCTTTATGTTTGGCGATGTGCTTTCAGTTAGTCAAGCCGACATTGTAGCAGTAGGCATTATGGCATTGCTCACAACAATATCTGCCATTGTTTTTTATCGTCCAATAATGTACACTGCATTTAGTCCGTCGTATGCATCAGTTACGGGTTGGAATACGCGCCTCATCAGTATGCTGATAGCTGTTTTTGTAGCGGTGGCACTTGTTTTGGCAATAAAAGCTGTTGGTATAATATTAGTTTTGTCGCTCTTCACCATACCGCAAGCCATAGCCAATGTTTTTGTAAAAAAGATGGGCTTGATGATGCTAATGTCGGTAGGCGTATCGATATTGGGTAGCATTGCAGGTTTGGCAATAGCTTTTAGCCTTGATTTGCCAGTAGGTGCTACTATAACATCAGCATTGGCTATAGCATTGCTTATCATAAAGGTATTTGACAAAAAATAATCAAGCTCAAGTTTCGCAAGTAGAAATGTTCTGCAAACAAGTCCCCAATATATGACATTCCCATTAATTTTACTTTTTCTTTCCGCAAGACTCAACGATGATTG
>CAJONN010000018.1 GCA_905235955.1 uncultured Marinilabiliaceae bacterium | reverse complement strand
AACTCACCCCACCTCTGGCAAACTAACAAAGAATGTAGTTCCGCAGTTTTCTTTTGTTTCGAACCAAATATCGCCATTGGCATTGTTTACAATAGTTTTGACTATCGCCAATCCGAGTCCCATACCTGTGCTTTTGGTGGTAAAGTTGGGTTTGAATATCTTTTCTTGCACTTCGGGCGATATGCCATGTCCGTTGTCGCTAACTTTGATAAGTATGCGCTGATTGCTGACACTTGCCGATATGTTTATTACAACGTGTTGCCCTTGCGATACACTTTGCAGAGCGTTTTTTATGAGGTTGTTGAATACTGACATTATTTGCTCTGCATTTACCATAGCGTAGGCATGTTCGGCTTGTGTGCTGATGTTCAATGTAGCATTGTCGCTTCGGCTATATAGTAGCACAGTGTTGCGTAGTTTTTCTATTATGTCTACACGGCTTACTTCGCCTTGCTGAGTGGTTTTGGCAAGGTTCGAAAACTCTGATGCCACAAAGCTCAGGTGGTCTATCTGCTCTACAAGCGTATCTGATGTGCGCCTTATGTAGGCATCAAATTTGTCGGCATCCATCTTTTCCCACGCTTTTATCATATATTGCACACTGAGTTTCATCGGAGTGAGCGGATTTTTTATTTCGTGAGCTATCTGCCTTGCCATCTCGCGCCATGTTGTTTCGCGTTCGCTCTGT
Source organism: uncultured Marinilabiliaceae bacterium (assembly GCA_905235955.1). Lineage (GTDB taxonomy): Bacteria > Bacteroidota > Bacteroidia > Bacteroidales > Marinilabiliaceae > W3P20-009. Next base: position 15,072 of record CAJONN010000018.1, on the reverse strand, counting down.
GCCAATTGTTCGGCACTATGCTCTAGCTCGTCTACCATGCGGTTGTATTCGCTCACCAATAGTCCGATCTCGTCAGAATGTGGATATGTGAGCCTATCGTTTTTATGTTGCAAACCTACAAGGCGTAGTTTTTGCGACACCGTTTGCAGTGGTTTGCTTATGCCTTTTGCCAAGAAATATGAAAACAGCACTGCCAACAAAATTACTATCATATATGCCGTTGTTATAGGCTCTATGGTAGATTTGATTTGTGTGCGCATAGCGTTGAGGTCGTTGAAGTATGGCACTGAGAGGTATCCGATGATATTATTATTAATATCGGTAAGAGGCTGATATGTAGCAAAATACTCCATGTGTCCGATATTTTCTTTGAGAAATATATCGTTGCCTTTGCGTAGTTGCTGCAGTGCTTGGCTGTTGATGAGCGGAGCGGCTATGCCATTGTCAAATAGTTCGCGCCTCGATGTGCCAATAAGTGCGCCACTGGGCGAATAGAAGTGAGCATCGGCAACTACACTAAGTGTTGCTCGTTGCAAAATATTGTCGGCAGCAAGTGGCGTAACTACATCGGGCATTAGCTTATCAACATCTTGCATCACTGTATTTCTGACTCTTGTAAGAGTATTATTCAGTCGACTAATACTTTGTTGCTCAAAACTTTGCATTGATTCCCATGCCGACAAAAAGCATATTACAATGAATAGCACTATTACAAAAAGCACAAATACTGACTGTATGCGCTCATGTATTGATATGTTGTAGAGCAAAAGACTCTTTTTGTGTTTGACTGTGAATATTACTAATGTAGAGATTATAAACATACTCAAAAATATGTATGAGTAGTCGACCAAATATTGGCGCATACTGAAGCATGGGAAGCTGAGCACTACAGTCTGATTATCAGTAACATTGTATATGATGTGCGAATAGTTGTCGGCCACTATGCATTTTTTTTCGCCAACACTGAGTGAATCTATCCAACTATGCGAACGCGGATAGGTGTAGGTGCCAAATGCGGTTTGCAATGCACCATTGAAGTATTTGGCATACGAATAGCCTTTGAGCATTTTTGTATCAATGCGGTCGCGACTATTGGTAAGTAGTTCGGGGTAGCCTGTTTCTACTATTTGTTGTTTTTGGTTTATCTCTATGTATATTCTATACCATTGGTCGGCTTTTCTGTTATAGTAGCTAAACATGCCAAAGTAGCTTGGGCTGCCATCGTTGTCGCTAAGGCGGTAAAAACGGCTATTGGGGGCTATGCGATGTCCGAATATGCTAAGCATATTTTCAAAATATTTGTAGCAGTTATACTCTTCACCCGTAGCACTCATCTGTATGTAACTATCTGCCCCCATGCATGGTATCACTTGCAAGTCGTAGCGCGTAAAGTAGCCATCGAAGTAGCGTTCGCGCATGTAACTGTATATGTTGGTGCCTATGTCGGTGTTGCCATAGAGTTTGCGTAGCAAGGTGTCGCTTTTTATATTGCTCTCCATATTGCTCAGTAGCGTTTCTGCTACCGGGTCATCTTCGCGCACAAGGCTAAACGACAAGTTGTTTATCAGTAGGTTCCGATTGTCATGCTCCTTGGCAGCATTGAGTGCTGTGAGGCGCATTGTGATAAACAATGCTCCCAAGCACATAAGCCATACAAATGTGCTATACCTCATCCCCAGACGCTGTTTATCAGCCACATACAGCTCGCTAATATTGCGTTTGAAATAGAAATATATCGGGTTGATTATCAAAAAACCTACATAAAATGTTGCCTCAAACCAAGGCAAAAGCAACGCCATTGGCAACATCACTACTATGGCAAATATGGCTATGATTACTATGTATTTCAGCCACGATATGCGGTTGATTATCTCAGCATATATTCGGTCAAGGACAAAAAGGAACGACAACACCAAGAGGCTCAGAATGAGTATCTTAATCAATGTCGGACCAGACACATCAAGGTCGCCAATATACACAGCAAGGTCGGTTGAATTATACACCATAATGTTGATTGCCACATTGAACATGATAAAGAGCCCAAAGAGCAATGCGACAAGACCTAGCGACACTATACTAATATGTTTTTGTGCCGAACTCCAATTTATTATTTTGTTGAAGTTGAAAAATCCATACATAAAGTAGCACCACGTGAATGCCATAAGCGCAAAAAGCAGCAAATAGAAGAGCGATGGTGCCCACCAATCGTAGGCAAACACTTGCGATGAGAAGAGGAAACTTTGTGCTATCTGCGTTGGCAATTGCAAATAGAGTGTCCAGATGTAGATGCCAGACATTAGCACTGCCAACACTATCAGTGCCCTATTGCTATAGCCACTATTGCGTATGCCAACAACTACTGTACCTACTGCCCAAAACGAAAATATCATCCACAATATCAGCACTATAGCATCTATCACTATTTGCCTATCAGATAGCACCGGACTCATATCAGTGCTGGCGGTGAAGAGGTAGCTACCATCGGGCGCAAATATTGCCATATCAGGCTGTGACGAGTCTATACTCAACGTACAATGTCCGCTGATACCAAAAACGGGGTTGAGCTCATCGGTAAGGTAGTCGTTGCTCACTGTGTAGCAACTTTTGATACGAAAGAGCGCAAACATATTGATGTCGGCACGCTTGCGAGCTACTATGTAGTACCAGCCATTGTCGGTTTTGAGTATGCGCCTATTGAGTGCTGAGGGATAAAGCCGAGCTATAGGCAACGTTGCGTCATACCAAGCTATAAGTTTGTTTTTTCTGAAGATATAAAAACTATAATTGCAGTTGCTCCCAATAGTATTGAGCAACTGCAATGTATCATCGGTAGCAACATTGAGCGAGTCGTCTATCTGTTGCAAGATAGCCTCCATCTGGCTATGCTGAACGCCTATTGTGTTCTGAATGCGCACATTGTCAGCCTCTTCAGTTGTTCTGAAGCTATGATTGATGATGTAATGAAGCCAAAACATAGCCACACTTGCCATCAGCAACAACAATGCCTTACACAACAGACGTTTGGTCATATAATCAACTTATAACTAATCATATAACGTATAATAGTTCCCGAACTTATAGCTCAAACAATCACTTCATATTTGCCACAAACAACAACAATCGGTTGGCAATGTTGGCTTCTGACACTCCGCCATCGAAGTCGAGCGAAAGCATATTGAGTTGCGGATACATATTTTTGAGTTTTTTCTCTATACCACGTGCCACAATATGGTTGGCAATACAGCCAAAAGGTTGCATACTGACAACATTGTTGCACCCTTGCTTCATAAAGGCTATCACCTCAGCTGGCAGTAGCCAACCTTCGCCAAACTGCGCTGAGAGGCTAATAACCTCTTCGGCATATTGACTTATCGTCTTTAGGTCGAGCTCAGGTTGGAAGAATCGGAATGCTGAAGCCTCTTTCTCAAACTTCTGCATTATGTTGCCTATGTAGCTCTCAAGCATATTGATCACAAACGATGGCACTTTGAAGTGCTTGAGATGATGTTTTTTATTGAAGTGAAAGTTGACAAACGAGCGCAAGAAGAAGTTGTGCACCGTTGAGGGTATCACCTCTACCCCATGCTCCATCAGCCAATCAGGAACATATTTGTGGCTATATGGGTTAAATTTGAGGTATATCTCGCCCGTGATGCCGGCTTTCGGATACTCTTTGTTGTTTATCTCTATCTTGTTAAATGCTTCGGCGGCTTCGCGTGTGAGAGCCAAAAATGCCTTGTAGTCGTTTTTCTCACAAAGTGGTTTGCCTCTCTCAAGGTAGTAGTCGCGCAGTTTGCGAGCCTCACCACGTTTCACTTCGCGCACGGCTATGGCATGGTAAAACATCGATAGCCAATCGCCAAAAAATACTGAATAGAGCACTATTGGTGCTGCTTTGAAGAGATTAAGTTTGAAACCGGGCTGGTCTTTATAATGATCGACGCCACCAATGCCTATCACTGGCACATTTTCAAACCCTGCATCAACAATGGCTTTGCGTATGAGCGATGGATAGTTAGAGGCGCGACACTGACCAAGCTGCGTTACTGCTACTGCTGTATGGTCGAGGTCGTACTTGCCACTTTGCAATGCTTTGATAAAGTCGCCCACAATAAGTGTTGCGGGGTAACATACTTCATTGTTAGAATATTTCAAACCTAAGTCGTTCGACTCCGCATCGCTCAGTGGTAGCCCTACTACATTGTAGCCAAATGGTTTGAAGGCTGAGCCAAGCAATGGTGATATATATTCAGTAAAGAATGGAGTCAAAATGGTGCGTATCTCTTTATCTTCTTTGAGAAATTTCTTAGGCTTGACAAATGGTTTTACTTCGGTGTTATGCTCGTCAGAGAATTTCAAGCTCTCTATGAGCGAACGCACACGCAACTTCATCGAGCCAACATTGTTGATGTCGTCAATCTTGAGCAGTGTGAGCGATTTGTTGTGGCGATTCATTATCGAGCGCACCTCATCAACAAAAAATGCATCGGGTCCGCAACCAAACGATGTTGTTTCTACATAGTGCACAAGGTTGTTTTGCCGAGCAGTCCATTGTGCTGAGTTGAGTATGCGGTTTACAAATGTCCACTGCTTCAGTATGAATGTTTCTTGCTCGTCTATGTTCATGTTGCGCGCTATTTCTTCGGTTAGCACATCAACACCAAGTTTGGCTATCATCTCTGACACTTTGTGCTGTATCAAGGGGTCAGTATGATATGGGCGACCAGCAAGCACTATGCTCATTCGACCAGCTTTTTGGCTCTCTTCAAATGCTTTGAGATTCTTTTGGCGCAGCTCTATGCCAAATCGTTCATACTCGGCTATAGCTTTTTTCTGAGCAGCTTTTATGATATTCTTCTTTATGCCATATTTGGTCATATATTCGGTTAGCTGCTTTAGCTGCAAATCGTTGTCACGGAAGGTGATAACTGGCGAGTCTATTGGCACTTTAGAGTCGATAGAGCATTGCACAACCTCAGGGTAGCCTATTATTATAGGACAGTTGAAACTGTTGGTTGTTGTTTTATCTTCAGGTTTTTCATATACAACACGTGGGAAGAATATTCTATCAACGCCCATATCACCAAGTTCGTAGATGTGTGAGTGTACGAGTTTGGCTGGGAAGCAGATGTTGTCAGACATAACCGTGTGAACACCTTTCTCATAGTTATGATATGTTGAGGTCGACGACAATACTACACGTACGCCACATGCCGTGAAGAAGGTGTGCCAAAATGGGAACTCTTCATACATATTTAGTGCTCGCGGTATGCCTATTGTCAGCACTGGGTTTGGCACTTGTTTCTCTGGGTTGGCAGCACGGTCAAATAGGTCATGATACTTTACTTGGCTTAAGTCGATGCCTGTATATTGCGCAGCCGAGCCGTTGTTGAATATCTTTTCGCACTTGTTGCCTGAATAGTATTTGCCACCATTGGCAAAAGTATATTGCGTTATCTGACACTGATTTTCGCAGCCTTTGCAAGTGAGTGTTTTCTGTCCGAACTCTGCACAATTTAAGAATTCTGACAGTGGACGTGCCTCTGGTTTTTGCTCTTGACGTTCTGTCATGCGTTGCGAGTAGAGGGCGCAACCATAAGCTCCCATTAGTTCAGGTATATTGTTGCAAAATACTGTTTTGCCCGTAAGGTTTTCAAATGCTTTTACTATCGAGTCGTTGCGCATTGTGCCACCTTGCAGCACTATGTTTTGTCCAAGCTCTTCGTAGTTTTTGAGTTTCAGCACTTTGAAGAGGCAGTTTTTCACTACTGAATATGCCAGTCCGGCAGCTATGTCGCTCACCGATGCACCTTCGCGTAGCACTTGCTTCACCTTCGAGTTCATAAACACAGTGCAACGTGTGCCAAGGTCTGATGGGTGCTGACTCTGGCATGCTTTCATTACAAAGTCTGAAATCTCGCAATTGAGTGTGCGTGCAAATGTTTCGATAAAAGAGCCACACCCCGATGAGCATGCTTCGTTTATCTCCATACGAGTGAGTGCGCCATTGTCTACATATATGGCTTTCATATCTTGTCCGCCAATGTCAAGTATAAACGACACATCGGGGCACATACGGTGAGCTGCCATATAGTGCGCCATAGTCTCTATCATACCATAGTTGAGCGAGTAGGCTGCTTTTATCAAATCTTCGCCATAACCCGTTGAGCAACCAGCCGTTATGTGCAAATCAACATTCTCCTCTTTGCATCGTTCGGCAAGGCGTTCAAGGCCATGACGCACTGCTTGTATGGGGTTGCCATCGTTATGAGCATAATATTTGTAGAGTATCTCACCATCAGCATTTATAACAACTATTTTTGTTGTTGTTGAGCCTGAGTCGATGCCTAAGAATGTAGGTTGCCCCGGCACATATTTGTTTATGTCGATAATGGGCACATACGACTCTGCTTTCTTGCCTTTCCACTCAGCATATTCTACCTCATCGCTAAATATTGGTGGCAACTCTACTGATGTTTTATTCTTTGCCACACTGCTCTTGGGCTTCTCAATAGGTGCACCATTGAGGCGTGCTGTGAGTGTTTCGATGGTGAATGGCTCATATTCGTTGAACGATAGCGCAGTGCCCCATGCTGGCACCACATTAGCGCGTTCCTCAAGTAGCACATCGGTGTTGATGTCGAGGTGGAAATAGTCGGCTATGGCTTTTCTGAGCGATGATATAAAGGTAAGTGGTCCGCCACACATCAGCACTTTGGGCTTCACTTCACAACCATGGCTCAGTGCTGAAGCCGTCTGCACAGCCACTGCACGAAATATTGATGCAGCAATATCCTCTTTGGGCACATTGCGTGCTATCAGATTCTGAATATCAGTTTTTGAAAATACTCCACAACGTGAAGCTATCGGATATATTGTTGTCGATTTTTGTGCCAATCCGTCGAGTTCTGTAACCTCAACACCGAGGCAAAGTGCCATTTGGTCAATAAAAGCACCAGTACCACCTGCGCAGTTGCCATTCATGCGCAAGTTGCTTACTATTCCGTTGTCAAGGTAAACAATTTTAGCATCTTCGCCACCTATATCAATGATAGTTGATACGTCGGGATGAACTTGCTTTGTAAATTCTGTTGCGGCAACTACCTCTTGCACAAAATTTATATCGTAACGTTCGGCTACACCTAAACCTACCGAACCTGTTATCGAAAGTGTAAACTGATTATTACCTATTGTTGATGCCAACTCGCTAAGAAATATCTCTACAGCTTGTTCTACATTGGCATTGTGCCTGCGATATGATGAATAAATAACATTTCCAGTAGTATCAAGTACCACTATTTTTGCTGTTGTCGAACCTACATCAAGACCTATTCTATACATTCGTAATGCTTTGATTTATGTAAAATAATGTGCAAATAGACATTTAGAGGGACAAAGGTAGTCTAAATTACCAAATAATAAAAAGATGACAGATTTTTATATACAATTATACAAGCAAAAAAGACCACCCAGCTTCAAACCGAGTAGCCTTTTCTACATATATATATTTTAACCTATAAGTCTAAACTATTGTCGTATCAGAGCGAGAAGTTGATACCTACGGTGTATATGCCACCAATTTTGTCAGTGTAGATAAATTCTTGTTTCTTGTTGTTGAACAAGTTGTGAGCGTTGAAGTATATCTCCATCTTACTTGTTGGGTTATAACCAGCTTTCAGGTTGAGTGTAAATCTGTTGTTCAACTCTTCAGAGCCATATTCAGTAGCGTAGGTGCGCTTGCCTATGAAGTTGCCAAAAGCTGAAATATTTACAACGTTCAATGGTCGATAGATAAGACCTATCATGCCGTAGGCTGTTGGAGTAGCTTTGTGTTTGTGGTTGTTGCGTGTAATGTATGGCTCGGCATACCAGCTACCAAAATACATCTCGCTACCTTGCAAGTCGATGTTATATTTTATTGCATAATACATTGACATTGGGTTCTCAACATCGCCATAAGGCTGATATCTTACGCCTGCATTATATAGGTCGTTGAGCACTGCATTGCGTTCATCTTCGTTCATATTGTTCCAACCTATGTTCTCCTCAAACACGTTGTAATATGCTGGCTGCATCATGTGGTCAAGCAATTGCACTGCCTCTTCATACGATTGGGTATAGGTGAGCGCTGCATTGACAATGTCAATTATTATATTATTTTCGCTCAATAGTGTTTGGTTCGATATCCTTTGTGCCATGCCCATTTGCTGTGCTATCTGAGCATTTTTGCTATATTCATAATAGTTGTTTATAGTGGTTTGTTGCACGTTGGCGTTTATCTTAGCAATGAGCTTAGGCGAAATAATCCAGTCTACATTGAGGCTCAATCCCATTTGGTTTGCTTTATAAGGCAGGTTGACGTATTTAGAATATGTACGAGTTTCAAGTCCTGCATCTATCTGAGCACCAGCTTGCCTACTAAGTCCACTCATGACGTTGTATATCACTGTATTCGGTGTTCCTTGCGCTGCTAATGTCTTATAAGCACCCATTATCTGTGGCATATATTCGGTTATAACATTAGCTATCGTAGTCATTTCGGTTGCCATCATAGTTTGTGTACTTGTAAGTGCACCATAGTTTTTAGAGTGCGAATAGTAGAGTTCTGCATCAACTATTACGTTTTGTGTAGGTTTCCAACGGTAGCCGAGTTCTATGTTGTCTATTTGCACAAGATCTGCATCTTTATTGCCTACAAATATCTCTCTTTCAGGCGATTTGTTGGTACAAAGCCATTGATAGTTGATATTTGTATTGATTAGTGTAGCGCCACGATTTGAGCGTCCGTAGACGAGGCGAATGAAGTTGTTGTTGTTGATGCTATAGTTGGCTGCAAATTGCCATGAGTTGTTCCACTTATCAGGTGTGTTTGTTTTGTCGGTTCGGAATGCACCTATCAGTCTGACACCAGCAATTTTGTAATCGAGGCGAACACTTGGAGCTATAGCATAAAGTGTAGCCGAGCCATTGAGGAAGCCGTAGAGTCGGCTATAGCTGTCGGCCGGAACGTCAGCATCTTTCTCGTAGTGCCATGTGTAGTTGCCACTTTGTGCGTAGTTAGCATCGTTGAACACTGGCAAGTAGTCTGTATATTTTGCCCACTGAAAATCGAAGGCTGGTTTGATAGAGAAGCCGGCTACTTTGAAAGTATATTCAGCATTGCCGTTCATCATATTGTGCCATATTTTGTAGCCCGGAACACCTACTGCGTAGTCTTGCGGACCAGCTTCATAGCCAAAGTTGAGCTGCAAACCATATATGCGTGAGTTGAGGTTGAAATAGCCATTTTCTGATTTGCGTTGATTGAGCGACACTACAGATGCTCTCATTGCCGATGAAAGTGCCTTTGATTGTCCGTAGCCTCCGCTGATATCAAAGCGAATATTGGCGTTTGGTACAAAGCTGATGTAACCGTTGACACCAAATGTTTGGCGCGACATATTTGGATCAGAGAACATATTTTGGGCTGTCACCTCAGGCTCTATTGAGTTGTAGGTTATGTAGGCTTTGTCGCCTTCATTGCCATCTAATATACCTATGGCTTGTAGTGGCTTTGATGTGGCAATGAATGTGCGCAAATGCTCTAAATCTTTTGCCGGGATCCAACCACCATTGGCTATCGAAATGGCTTGCTTATTGATATCGATTACCTCTCCATTTGTTTTTTGCAAATAACCATTGGCTACGTTGCCATATATATCATCAGAACTTATAGTGTGTTCTCTTAGCTCTGCGTCAGCAACAATATATTGATTAGGGTTTGGCAATACATATAAATCATTGTTGTCTCTGTCACGGTGCTGAATGTTGAATGTAAGACCAGCTGACAACTTGCCATTTATCCACGATTTGCGCAGTGCAACTTCAGTGATATAGGTGCTGTTGTTGCCCATTTGCATACTGCCAGAAACTATGCTATCTTCAGAGTCAGGCTTGGATGTAATGATGTTTATCACGCCATTTACTGCGTTGGAGCCATAGAGTGCGCCACATGCGCCACGCACTACCTCTATGCGCTCTACATCTTCAATGGCAATAGGTATCATTTCCATTGTGAGCGCACCCATCACGCAGTTGCGTATTTGGCGACCATCAACCATTATAAGAATGTTGGCATTTTCGGTATAAAGCAATGTGTTGTTGTCTGGTATATTGTTCAAACCACGCATTTGTATGTCGTAAATGCCGTTAGTTTTTTCAGTTACTATCATACCCGGAATAAGGCGGAAGGCTTCTTCGATGGTAGAAATACCATAGGTACGCATTTCGGCTTTGGTTATTACAGTAGTTGAAAGTGGCGATGTAAACGAATCTTCCTCCTCTTTCGATGCCGAACTTACGTTTTTGTTCATAATGAGTGCAAAGAGTTCATCAACACTACTAACTCCCAATGTTTCAACTGCTTGCATCAAATCTTCAAGTGGCAATTCTGACAACTCTTCAGTTGTCATGTTCAGAATTTGTTCCTTTGACAAATTTCTTTGAGCCTCAGCATTGTAGCTAAATACCATTGCCATTAGCGACAATGCAATTAATTTTAATTTCATATCCTCAGCTTGATGGGTATTTTTATAATTCTACTCGGTATAAAAAACTGGGAAATACTTTTTCATAAAACGTTAGTTGCATCGATTTCGTGTGCAAAATTACTAATTTATTGTTTTATAATGCTTTTCGCTGTTGTAAAAATTGTTAAAATTTACTTATTTGTTTATTTTCAAACAAGTGTAAATAGAATAAATATCACCAACATTTCAACTAATAGCACATACTTTTCCGTTCAAAAACACTTTGTTTATAATCGTTCACCACTTCAAGACTACTTCACGGAAATTTGAGCTATATAAAAAAAATACGGCTCAGTCTTTCAAAACCGAACCGTATTTTTGCTATTAACTATGTACCAAAGTACTTATTCGCGACGCTGACGGCGCTCACCTTGCGGACGACGTTCGCCACCTTCTCTGCGCTGACCGCGTTCACCCTGTGGACGACGTTCGCGTGGCTGTGGCTCTACGTAGCCTTCTGGTTTTGGTTTGAGGTCGCGGAGCGACAAGCGCAACTTGCCTGTCTTCTCGTCAATCTCTTTGAGCAATACTTCAAGCTCATCACCCTCTTTGAGCACGTCGGCTGGGTCGTCAATGCGCTTCCAGTCTATTTCGCTCACGTGGAGCAAACCGTCTTTACCCGGCAATATTTCTACAAAGGCACCAAATGCCAAAAGTGATTTCACTTTACCTTTGTATACTTTGCCAACTTCTGGCACTGCGCAAATGGTATTGATTCGGTCTTTAGCTGCTTCAATGTCAGCTTTGTTTGACGATGCAATACTTACTTTGCCAATATTGCCTTCTTCTTCTATATTGATAACAGTGTTGGTAGTAGCTTGTATCTCTTGTATTATTTTGCCACCCGGACCTATTACTGCTCCTATGAAGTCTTTTGGTATGGTTATCAATTCTATACGTGGCACGTGTGGCTTGTAGTCTTCGCGTGGTGCTGGTATGGTTTCTTCTATGAGATCAAGTATGTGGAGTCGACCTTGTTTGGCTTGTTGCAATGCTTTTTCAAGCACTTCATAGCGCAAACCATCAATCTTTATGTCCATCTGTGTAGCTGTGATACCATCACGAGTACCAGTTACCTTGAAGTCCATATCGCCAAGGTGGTCTTCATCACCCAAGATATCAGAGAGCACACAATATTTATCTGATTTATCGTCAGATATCAAGCCCATAGCTATACCAGCAACAGGTTTCTTTATTTTGACACCAGCATCCATCAGTGCCAATGTACCTGCACATACGGTAGCCATTGATGATGAACCGTTTGACTCCAATATATCAGAAACTACGCGTACTGTGTATGGGATGTCTTCTGGTATCATATTTTTGAGTGCGCGCATTGCAAGGTGTCCGTGTCCTATCTCACGACGACCGACGCCTTTAGGCGCTTTAGGGTCGTTGGTTGAGAATGGTGGGAAGTTGTAGTGGAGCAAGAATCGGTCAGAACCTTGCACTGTAGCTTCGTCGATGAGTTTTTCATCGAGTTTGGTACCAAGTGTAACGGTAGAGAGCGACTGTGTTTCGCCACGTGTGAAGATGGCAGAGCCGTGAGGTCCGGGCAGGTAGCCTACTTCGCACCATATTGGGCGTATTTCGTCCATTGCACGAGCATCAAGACGCTTGCCTTCATCAAGCATGGCACGGCGCACAGCATCGCGTTCAACATCATGATAATAGCGTTTGATGTTGGCTTCTGGTATTTCGCCTTCAAAGCCTTCTGGATAGTGGTTGGCAATAAATTCTGTAACTATTGCTTCAAATGCTTCGCCACGTTCTGCTTTGTTTTTGTTGCCCGAACATGCTACTGCGTATGCTTTGGGGTAGCACTCTTCGCGTACGAGTTTGCGGAGGTCTTCGTCGTTGTCTTCGTGGCAATATGTGCGTATTTCTTTTGCTAAGCCTTTGCTACGCAGTTCTTCAACGAGTTCAACTTGTGCTCTACATTGTTTTCTGATGGCTTCGTGAGCAAATTTGAGAGCTTCGAGCATAACATCTTCCGAAACTTCTTTCATTTCGCCTTCAACCATGTTGATATCTTTCTCTGAGGCTGCAACCATAAGGTCGAGGTCAGCAAGTTCAAGTTCTTTGGCCGATGGGTTTATTTTGAATTGTCCGTCGATGCGAGCCACACGTACTTCAGATATTGGTCCGTGGAAAGGTATGTCGCTCACTGCAATGGCGGCTGATGCAGCCAATCCGGCGAGTGAGTCGGGCATAACGTTTTCGTCGGCCGAGAAGAGTGTGATGGTTACAAACGTGTCGGCATGATAGTCATCAGGGAAGAGTGGGCGGAGTGCACGGTCGACGAGGCGAGCTATCAATATTTCATAATCAGATGCTCTACCTTCGCGGCGTGTGAAGCCTCCGGGGAATCGTCCGGCTGATGCAAATTTTTCTTTATATTCTACGGTAAGTGGCATAAAGTCGGTATCGGGCTTTGCCTCTTTTGCACTTGTTACGGCTGCGAGCAGATATGTGCCACCGCATTTTACCATAACAGCACCGTCGGCCTGCTTGGCCAATTTTCCTGTCTCGATGGTAATGGTCCGTCCATCACCCAAGTCAATTACCTTTTCAATCGGTGTTGGTTTAATCATGACTTTTTATTAATTCTTTTTTACCTATAAAAATATCGCGCCAAAGGTAGTGAATATAATTGATAATATTTTTGTTTATTGCACAGAAAGTGTTTTTTGCACCACGGCTATTTCATTTAAAAACTTTTTCTTATCTCGCTTCGCTCAAACAGAAAAATAGTTTCAAACATTTATAGAACTCGAAATAGGTGCAGACTAAAATAGATAGTTCATTGTTACGTATAATCCAGATGTGCCATCGTTTGAGCTAAGTGCTTTGCCCCAGTCGGCTGAAATTACAAAGTTGCTGTTCATGGCTATTTTTAGTCCGATGCCTACACTTTGATGTAGTTTTTCTGTTTTGCCAGTAAAATATGTATCATACTCATCAGTAGGCACTTCACTAAGGTCTACTTTGTATTTTTGCGTCACCATACCTAAGTCAGTAAAGAGATTTGTGCCAATAGAGAAGTCTTGTTTTTTGATGTAGAGATGCCCCCAGATATGCCTTAATTCGATGTTGGCGAGCAATGAGCCGTTGCCAACAATGCGATTTCTGACGACACCTCGCATAGTTTTGCTACCCCCTAAGCCTTGCGATGTAGCTGCGCCTAATACACTTGTGTTCCAATGTGGCAAGAGGTAAAATGGGATATTGCCCCATAGTTTGTGTTGCCAACCAATGCGATAGGCTATCACGGTGCGTTGCTCTATGAGGCTAAAGTATTGCCTATGATATATTGTGAGGCGACCGTATTGGTTATGATCAGATGAGAATTGCTGTGGTGCGATGGCCAATAACACTTCAGTCCAGATACCATGCGTAGGGAATGCTTCTGCATCTCGATTGTCGATGCCCAAGCCAGCACGCAGATATGTGTCTGTACCACCATCAGCTTCAGATGGCTTGATAATGTGCCATGCTACATATTTATCATATACGTTTTCTATGTCGGGTACACTGTGGCGCAATTTGCTGCGTTCGACTGAACCAATGCGTATTTTGTATATGTTGGTGCCAAGTTGCCAAAATAGTTTGCCATCTCTTATTGGTTGTTTGACGTTGAACATAGCGCGTAGCATATTGCGCTTGTGAGCATAGAATATACTTGTTATATATTGATTGCTATTGCGGTCAGTATAGTTGGCGTTATAGCGAGTTTCGCGCCCATTAAAACCAGTGAAGTCGCAGGTTAAGTCAGTAATAGATGTCAGGTCGGCAGTAAAACGTGTGTGTGGTATTAGTTTGCGTGAATCGAAGTAGGCTCGAAATAGCGAGGTACCAGCGGTGTATCGGCTACATTCGAGGTAGAGTGAGTGATGATAGTTTGGGTAGTCGTTGCCATACCAATACATATTGGCGAGTGCTCCGTATTGGAAGCCGAGGTCGCTGTCGTAAGCTATGGCGGGCAATGCACCGAATGAAAAACCAGTTTTTTTGAATGTAGTGGTGTCGGTTTGTGCCACCAAAAGTGTTGTTGTTATCAGAAATAATAATAGAAGTATTACCCGATACATAGTATATTTTTGTTTTTCTGGGTGCAAAATAACAATTGCAAATTTCGCAAGTAGACATTATAGTCCATCTCGTTCCACTATATGGTGAGGTAAGTCGAAATAATCCTTACAACTTCTCGATTTCATCAATAGACAAGCCTGTTATATCTGCTATATCTGAAGCACTGATGCCTTTATTTTTCATCTTCTTCGCATTGCGGAGTGTTGCTTCTCGTTCGCCTTCCGTACGTCCTTCCGCACGTCCCTTCTGCATTCCAATTGCTTCGCCTTTCTGTATTCCAATTGCTTCACCTTCTGCTTCTCCTTCTGCACGCCCTTTTCTTTCTGCGGATGAGATGGTGTTATACATATCTCGGAAATTCTTCAGGCTCTCCTCGTAATCGTAGCGTTCATCTTTGGTAAATGCTGCTATC
>CAJONN010000017.1 GCA_905235955.1 uncultured Marinilabiliaceae bacterium | reverse complement strand
CGGAGTGGCAACAGCGACGAGTTCTTTTTGTTACTTTTTCTGTCGGCACAGAAAAAGTAAAATTAATGGGAAGGTCATATATTGGGGACTTGTTTGTAGAATATTTCTACTTGCGAAACTTGAGTAATTTTAATATGGTCAGACGAAAGAGCAGTATTTAGAGATACTTTTTACGTTCCCAAAAACTCAGTCAACCACTACACCATCTTTAAGTTGTATCATACGGTCGCACATCGAAGCAAGATGCATATCGTGAGTTACAACAATGAATGTCTGCCCATATTTTTCGCGCAATGAGAAGAAGAGGCGTTGTAGCTCTTCGGCATTGTGCGAGTCAAGATTGCCTGACGGCTCATCAGCAAACACAACTGAGGGCTTGTTGATGAGGGCACGAGCTATGGCCACACGCTGTTTTTCGCCTCCACTCATCTCTGATGGCTTATGATCTATCCGGTGCGAGAGTGACAAGAAGCTAAGCAACTCTTCTGCTTGCTGATAGGCTACATGTTTGCTTGTGCCACCAATGAGTGCTGGCAACATTACGTTTTCGATGGCTGTAAATTCTGGCAATAGCTGATGAAACTGAAACACAAAGCCTATATGTTTGTTTCTGAAATTTGATAGCTGTTTTTCGTTCAGCGTGCTTATATCTATGCCATCAATGACTACGCGCCCTGATGTAGGTTTGTCAAGTGTGCCAAGTATCTGTAGCAGTGTTGTTTTGCCAGCACCGCTTGCACCTACTACTGACACTACTTCGCCTTTGCTAATGCTTAGGTCGATGCCTTTGAGTACTTCAAGTTTATCAAACGACTTGTGTATCGATTCTGCTTTTACCATAATTTATCTGACAATGTCGTAAATGGTTTTCTCTTTTTCCGGACGGCGACGCAACGATTCGCTCTTGTATCGTTTCATCACACTGTTTATTGTTTGCTCAAAGTTTTCTGACGGCGATGGAGCTGGCGATAGCGATATGCGTCCTTCGGGGTCGATGAGGAAGTATGAGGGCATTGTTTCTACGCCGTAGTCGAGCACTACATTTTGCATTATATTATACGAGAGCATGAGCCACTCTATTTTTTTATTGTTGGAATATGAGCCTATTTGGTTGCTCTCTTCATCGGTCATTATGCCCACTACATACATGTCGCGCTTGTAGTGGCGCTGTATGCCTGAGAGGGCGGGCATCTCTTTGAGGCAACTATAGTTTTGTGTGTGCATAAATGCCAAATATACAAACTTGCCACGCAGTTCAGATAGCGAGTGTTCTTTGCCATCTGCCCCAAGCAGTGTAAAATCGGGCGCCATTGTGCCGGGCTTGAGCCTATTTTTCTTCTGCAGAATATCAAGAGCTATTTTCTTAGAGTGCTGACCAACAGCTTGTTCGGTTGCGGTAGTAAGCAATGTATCAGATAGTCCGCTACTGAAATAGCCTGTGTAGTAGCCGTCGTAGATGCCTTTGAGGATAAAAGCTTCACGCATTTCGTTGTTGGCAAAAATGGTGTCGGCAAGCAAGGCATTGCTAATGTCGGCAAAGGAGAGCGGACGATTGCCAAGCACTTTTTTCAGTGTAGCACCTTGCTTGGTGCGCACGTGCGACGATATGAAGCTTTGCCCTATCAAGCCCAGCGCATCCCAATATGAAGGCACAGAGTAAGCTACAGCTTCGTGAGCAAATTTTTGCTGAATGACGGCACTTGCTGAGCGCAATCGGGGCGTAGCATATATCTGCACTTCGCGATATTTGACGTACTCTTTGAAATATGGATGATTGCACTTTTGCAAGCGTGCAACTGAGTCTGACTGAGCTATAAGTTCATCGGCTTTGCGAGTATTGCGTGAGCGCACCATATCTACTGCATTGCTATGATAGTGGGCATTGAAAAAGAGGTCGTAGTTCCGAATGGCTTCGTTGAGTTGACTTTTGTCGTTTGATATGCCAAGTTCGATATCTTCAGGCTTATAAAAAGGGTTGAAGCGGTCAGCGTCAGGACGCAAACGGAATGGTGGCAAAATCACCTCATAGTTGATGCCAGCCTCTACAAAGAGATGAGCGTGATATGAACTAAGGTCGAGGAAGATATACTCTACGCTATCAGCCTCAAACGAGTAGTCGAAAGAGCCCACACTGTCGACCATCATCACGCCAACAAGTTCGCGAATATGAGTGATATAGTCGGCATAGCGATATATTTCAATATGATAACCAGCATAATCGGGAGCCACGCCATGCAGACGAACATTACCTGCCGAAATAGCTGAAGCTGAAGCTATTAAAGCTACTGCAATGAGGTATATTTTGAAAAAATAACGTTTCATAGTGATAGATGACGTAGTTTTTCGGGCAAAAACATTGAGGCATCGCCATGATGACGCAATATGTCGCGCACAATGGTGCTATTTATTGGAGTGTGCTCTGGCATGGTGAGAAGAAAAGCTGTGTCGATACCGCTCATTTTCTTATTTACCTGTGCTATGGCACGTTCATATTCAAAGTCGGCAGATGTCCGAATACCTCTCAAGAGGTGAGTTGCGCCCACCTGCTTCACATAGTCGATAGTGAGCCCTGAATAGCTATCAACGCGCACTCGTGGCACATCAGCAAACACAGCTTTGATTTGTTCGAGGCGTTGCTGAATGGTGAAACAGCAATTTTTTTCGCTATTGATGCCTATGGCAACAATTATTTCGTCGAAGATATTGAGTCCTCGGAGCACTATGTTTTCGTGTCCGATGGTAAACGGATCGAAAGCACCCGGGAATACTGCTATTTTTTTTGATTGTGTCATAAGTTGTGTTTCGTTTTCTTGGCGTTGGTTATCTGAAACGTATTTTGGTAGCAGCAAAAGCGCTCATCTTGAGCAGGAGCAAGCCATGCTTGAAGCGCGATATGTTGGTTGAGCCGTATTTTCGTTCTTTGTATCTGATAGGCAAATCGACCATTTTGAGGTTGAGTTTGTATGCGCCAAAGAGCATATCGAAGTCGCCAAAGGGGTCGAAGTCGCCAAAGAATTTGCGTCCTTCAGAGAGTTTAAACCAGTCGGTGCGAAACATCACTTTGGTGCCACAAAGTGTATCTTTTATAGTACTCTCAAGTATCCACGAGAAGAGTTTGCTAAAAAAGTGGTTGCCAATGGTGTTGAGTGTGCGCATTGCGCCATCTTCCATTGGATAAACAAGCCTTACACCATTGATAAATTCGCCCTTGCCGGTAGCTATTGCATGATAGAATTTGGGCAAATCTTCTGGTGGCATTGTGAGGTCGGCATCAAGAATCATAAGCACATCGCCGGTGGCAATAGAGTAGCCTTTGCGCACGGCATCACCCTTGCCTTTGCCATCTTGCTGACATATTTTTATATCGCGCTTGCCAGCATATTCTTGTTGCACTTGGCAAATGGTTTGCCATGTATCGTCGGTTGAGTTGCCTTCAACAAAAATAATTTCGGTATGGTTGCCCATATCTGGTATGCGCTCTACAGCTGCGCGTATGTTGCCACTCTCGTTGCGTGCTGGCACAAGCACCGTAACGCTATATTTTTTCTCCCAGTCAGCTTCTGTTGGCATGGGGCGAGCAAATATGTAATTATTGATATTGAACCAACTAAAAATGGGCAGATGCGACAAAATGCGATTGCACAAGGGTGCAACAATAGGAATATTGAATGGCACAAGCATGCTGCTGTTGGCTCGGTAGGTTTCAAAACCTGAGAGGTAGAGCAAGTTGATAAGGTCGCGACGCGAAATCCAGTTTTGTGCTGGTGTGCGGCGCTTTATGCCAATGGCTTCAGCAAAGCATATCAATGGTTCCCACAGCCTACTATACGAGGTAACGATGACACGTGTGCGAGGTGTGCACACTTTGCGTATCTGATTGAAAACCAGTTCAACATCATCAATAAAGCCTATGAGGTTTGATATTATTACAACGTCGAATGTGCTACTGAGCGTAATGTTTTCAGCATCCATTACATGGAACTCAACATTGGGCTGTGCTTCAACGGCCTGACTAATAAGTGCCTCGCAAAAGTCGATGCCTACTTTGTTTTTGCCATTTACTTTGCCAATAAGTTCGCCTGTGCCACAACCCACTTCGAGCACACTGTCGTCGGGGTGGATAAAGTAGTTGCAGTAGTTGGTTATTGAGTCCCAATAATAAGCACGCCTACTCCTATATTTGCGCCATCCTTTGGCTGCATTGGTAAAATACTGAAGCATAGCGTTATTCATAGCTATCCTCCTTGTTGGCAGATGTTGCCAAATGTGCTCGCATTGCCTCTATGTAGTCATATCTGACGGCAAACAGATAGGTTGGTTCGTTGCCTTCGCTTCCACATTGTCCGCAAAGTTCAAAGGCGTTTGGATATTTATCCATAACAAACTTCATGTAGCGATGTATGGTATTGATAACCTGATCGTTGGGTATGAGCGGATCGCGGCGCAAACTTGCTACTATGATGTGCGTAACGTTGTGTTCTTTTAGGTTGTCAACAAGTTCGTCAGCATCTTCGGTGTAGAAGTTGTATATGCCAAAAAATTTGTGTCCACCAGAATATATGCGTGCCATATTGGGCTTGCGACAAGCTACGTATGCATCTTGTGGCAATTGGTT
The DNA here is from genome assembly GCA_905235955.1 of uncultured Marinilabiliaceae bacterium. Taxonomy (GTDB): domain Bacteria; phylum Bacteroidota; class Bacteroidia; order Bacteroidales; family Marinilabiliaceae; genus W3P20-009. The sequence continues at coordinate 11,469 of CAJONN010000017.1, read as the reverse complement.
ATAAACCTCTTTGCAAACGCTCAGATAGTTGTACCAGTCGGGCGTATAACCATAGAGCATATCGCCTTTTAAGTTTCGCCGGAGAGTTGGCATATCTATTTTGGATATTGTTTGCGAAAGAACAAACATTCCGCAAACACCTACCAAACAGCTCATTACAAGTTCTGCTTTGCTTTTCAACACTATGCGCAATATCTCCATCAGAGCAAAAAGCACTATGAGCAATGCTGGCGCTACGTATGGCACCACAAGCCTCACTTGGTCCCACAAGGCTTGCAACACTACAAATGTGATGCCCAGCATTACAACCGACGACACTACCATTAGTTGCAGTGCCACATTGCCTCTGCGCCATACCCTATAAGCGCCATAGCCAAAAAGCAAATAGAATAGCAGGGTTACAACGCCACTTGTGCTGCGGTCGTCGGCTTTGTGTAGTCCGAGTATGCGCATCAGATGCTTTGAGATGTAGAGGTTCGAATTGTCAACCACTCTGCCTGCATATCCGGCTATTGTCTCTTGCCCATCTTCTGCTTGATAAGGGTGCACTTGCATTAGCGACTCTATTTGCCTATTGTCTGACTTCACTTCGCCCCAAACGGCATAGCGTATACCCATCCAGAGCATAAGTGTAAGTGCCATAGCTCCTACAAACATTGCAGCACGCAAATATTTGCGCTGTATGCAGAGAAAAACAACGCCCACTATGCCAAGACCGAAGCCAACAGTGCGAATGAGATATGCCAAAACAACAAGTACTGCTGGCGGAATAGTACTTAGCAATTCACTTTTTTTGTTGGTTGCAACTATCGATGCACAACGCAATATTGTGGCAAAAAAGAGATATTGCACCACAGTGAAAAGTGCCTCAGAATAGGTCATACTGCCAAAGAAGAGCACAATAGAGTTGATGCTCATAAGCCCCATAACGGCAAATATAGCCCTATCGCCCACTCTACCTCTAAGCATACGATAGAATATATATTGCGAAGCTGCAACGAGCAGTAGCGATGTAAACTTGAGTAAAACTACGTTGGCACCAAATATTGCCACAAAAATGGCCAAAAACATCGGATAGAGCGGACCCTGATAAGTAGGATAAGTGCCGCTACCAACCAAGTCGATGGCACGAGTGATGTATGTACTATCGTCGCCACCTTCATCAACACGCACATTGAAAAGCAGCAACCCTACAAAAAATGTCAGAATTGTAAGCGCTATAGCTATAACGTTGGCATGAGAGGCAAAAAAGTTGGAAGCAGAGCCAACTTGAGCGTTTTTATCTTTCATAAAATGAAATAATTATAGAATTTAATGGAGCATATCTTCATTGACATTGAGCTTTGAGGCATGTTCCAATCGGTCTAACGACTGCACACAATGTATACCTCGCTGGCGCATAGCCTTGCTCTGACCAACGTGTTGCGAATGAAATGTGCCACCCTTTTTGAGCAAAATGCGCACCGCCAAAAACAACATTGCTATAGCCAACAGAGGCAATATGGCAAGAAATATCTTTATCATAATTGTCTGAAATCTCTGTTTTAATATGCAAAGATATAGATAATGTTGTAACTACCATAATTCGCATACCTTAAGTTTCGCAAGTGAAAATATACAGAAAATAAGCCCTGAAAGGGCGATAGACCATAGGCAGTGGTGTAGCGAAGCGAAACCACTGCTACAAATCAACCAACGGACAAGAGCCCTGAAGGGGCGAAAGTGACAGCAATTGTGAGTTATTGTTCTTTCGCCCCTTCGGGGCTAATATTGTGGAGGGCGCATAATTAGCAGTGGTTTCGCTTCGCTACACCACTGCCTGTATTCTTTCGCTCCTTCGGAGCTACTTTACTTGCGAAACTCAAGAAAGATTATTTTCTCAACTTTCACAAGTATGAATACACAGAGAATACGAAAGTTTTTTACAACGACACCATACAACTTCTATGCAAAAAAACCATCATAATCCTTATCTTTGCACTGCATTTTTATCTCATTAGCTGATGACAGAAAAAGAAGAATGTGTAAAAGTTGGACTTATAGCCAAGCCACATGGCGTTGGCGGTGAGGTTGTGGTAAGAGCCGATACGGGCTTCTGTGCCGACGACCTTTGCTACGAATTTCTACTACTCGAAATCGATGGCGGACTTGTGCCATTCTACGCAGAAGAGGTGCGCATCAAAAGCAACGAAGAAGTGCTTGTAAAATTTGAATTCGTTGCCTCACACGACGATGCTCGCCGCCTATCGGGTTGCAACGTATACATTCGACGCGAATGGACCGACGACATTGCCGACATTGCTACCAACAACATCTCTACCGGCTTCCTGATAGGCTATAGCGCTACCGACAAACAGGCTGGCTACATTGGCATTATTACCGATATCGACAATCAGGTAGGTGCCAACCCACTCTTCGTCATCAACCACAACGACGATGAAATATTAGTACCCATTGCCGACGAACTAATTGCCAACATCGACGACAAACAAAAAACCATACTTTTTGACCTACCTGAAGGACTCATCGAATTGTAACACAAGATATTAGCAACACAGATGGTAACACCTGAACAAATAAAAGACCTCACACAACGTCAAGCATCGCTTGAGAAATTTCTCGACATCGAACGCCGCACTATGGAACTTGCTGACGATGAACTACGCTCGCAAGCACCCGGCTTCTGGGACGACGCTAAAAAAGCTGAAGCCCACATGAAAAAGGTAAAAGAGAACAAAAAGTGGATCGACGGGCACAAAGCCGTAAAAGCCGCCATTGAAGAGGTACAAATAGCCTTCGACTTCTTGAAAGACGAAATAGCCACCGAGGAAGAACTCGATGCAGCCTACGCCAACGCCGTAGACCTCACTGAGAAACTCGAACTCGCCAACATGCTACGCCGCGAAGAAGACCAACTTGGCGCAGTGCTAAAAATAGTAGCTGGCGCTGGTGGCACTGAAAGTCAAGACTGGGCATCGATGCTCTACCGCATGTATACACGCTATTGCGAAGCCAAAGGATACAAAGTAACCATAACCAACTATCAAGACGGCGATGAAGCAGGCATCAAAACAGTTACTATGCAAATAGAGGGCGACACCGTCTACGGCTACCTCAAAAGCGAGTCAGGCGTACACCGACTGGTACGCGTATCGCCATTCAACGCACAAGGCAAACGCATGACCTCATTCACCTCCGTATTCGTCACCCCACTCGTCGACGACACAATAGAGGTAAAAATCGACCCCTCAAAAATATCGTGGGACCTCTTCCGCTCAGGTGGCGCAGGTGGTCAGAACGTAAACAAAGTAGAAACAGGCGTACGCTTGCGCTACCAATTCAAAGACCCCGATACTGGCGTTGAAGAAGAGATACTAATAGAAAATACCGAAACACGTAGCCAACAAGACAACCGCGAAAACGCTATGCGACTGCTCCGCTCACAACTATACGACCGCGAACTAAAACGCCGTATGGCACAACAAGCCAAACTCGAAGCCGGCAAGAAAAAAATAGAATGGGGCTCGCAAATCAGAAGCTACGTATTCGACGACCGCCGCGTAAAAGACCACCGCACCAACTACCAAACAAGCAACGTACAAGCCGTAATGGATGGCGACCTCGACGCATTCATCAAAGCATACCTCATGGAATTTGGCGGAGCCGAAATCTAAAAACACACACAACAAACACACCTCAAGGTTCGGAACTATGAGCATTTTTAGCATATTCAGAAAAGACGATACAGCAGACGCAGCACTCGAAAGACTACAGTCGCCCGAAAAAGAAAACATGATATTGCGCACCGAAAAACTCGTCAAAATATACGGCTCGCGCAAAGTAGTCGACGGCCCATCAATACAAGTGCAACAAGGCGAAATAGTTGGCTTGCTCGGTCCGAACGGAGCCGGCAAAACCACCACATTCTACATGACAGTAGGGCTCATCGAACCAAACGAAGGACACATCTGGCTCAACGACAAAGAGATAACCAAATACCCAGTATACAAACGCGCACAACTTGGCGTTGGCTACTTAGCACAAGAAGCCTCAGTCTTTCGCACACTAAGCGTCGAAGACAACATCAAATCAGTGCTCGAAATGACCAAATTTCCAAAAGAATATCAGAAAAAACGCGTAGAAGAACTCATCGAAGAATTTGGCTTAGGACACATACGCAAAAGCAAAGGCATACAACTCTCTGGTGGCGAACGCCGACGCACCGAAATAGCTCGCGCACTTGCCATCAACCCACGCTTCATCATGCTCGACGAACCTTTTGCTGGCGTTGACCCTATTGCCGTTTACGACATACAAAAAATAGTCTCTAAACTCAAATACAAAAACATCGGAGTACTTATATCAGACCACAACGTAGGCGAAACACTCGCCATTTGCGACCGTGGCTACATACAAGTAAGCGGCAAACTATTCCGCTCAGGCACTGCCGAAGAACTTGCCAACGATGCCGAAGTACGCCGCGTATACTTGGGTAGCGACTTCATTTTGCGCCGACGCAACTTCGACGAAATGGACACAATAATGGGAAAAGCATAACAACAACAATGTTTCAGAAAGAAATATACATAGCACGTCGCCAAAAGCTATCGCACCAGCTCGAAGGCGAAATATTACTCTTCGTGGGCAACAAGCAAGCCGCATTCAACTTCGATGCCAACGAATATACATTCCGCCAAGATAGCACATTCCTATACCTATTTGGCATCGACGAACCCGACTACGCCGCCATCATAGACAACGGCGAAGCCACCATATACGCTGACGACCCCAGCCTCGACGACATTGTTTGGATGGGACCACAAATATCAGTTTCCACCAAAGCCGCCAGCGTAGGCGTAAACCGCACACAACCACGCAAAACATTGGCTACCGACATAGCCAAAGCCATCAAAAATGGGCGAAAAATACACTACGTACCACCCTACAGAGGCGAAACAATAATAGAAATAGCCGACCTAACATCTCAGCACCCTAACGCCGTAAAAGCCAACGCATCGCGCCCACTCATTGACGCACTAATAGCATTGCGCTCAGTAAAAGAACCTTGCGAAATAGAAGAGATGGAACGCCACTCAGCCGTAGGCTACGAAATGCACGTAACAGCAATGAAAATGGCTACTGAAGGCACAACCGAAAAAGCCATACATGCTGCCATCGACTACGCATCGCTACGCAGTGGCGGACAAGTATCATTCCCAACCATCTGCAGCGTAAGCGGACAAACACTACACAACCACAGCTACAACGGCACACTGCGCAAAGGCAACCTACTACTTGTTGATGCAGGTAGCGAATCGCCACTACACTACGCCACTGACAACACCCGCACAACACCCGTAAACTGGACATTTACTGAGCAACAAAAAGAGATATACCAAATAGTACTCAACGCCAACAACGCCGCAGCTGCAGCTGCCAAACCGGGCGTAACATACCTAAGCGTGCACCTACTTGCCGCCCGAGTTATAGCTCAAGGACTCATCGATGCTGGAATAATGCACGGCGATGCTGACGACATAGTAAGCCAAGGCGCACACGCCATGTTCTTCCCACACGGATTAGGACACATGCTCGGACTCGACGTACACGACATGGAAAACTACAACGACACACTCGTAGGCTACGACGATGAAGTAAAACGCAGCACACAATTTGGTCTATCAGCATTGCGCCTCGGTAGGCGACTGCAAGAAGGCTTCGTACTCACCGACGAACCCGGCATATACTTCATACCTGAACTAATAGACAAATGGCAAAGCGAAAAACGCTTCACACAGTTCATCAACTACGACAAACTAAAGCACTATCGCACATTTGGTGGCATCCGATTAGAAGATGACCTGCTCATAACCCACAACGGCGCCCGCATATTGGGCAAAAGAATACCAATAACAATAGACGAAATAGAACACTTTCAAAACTAAATAAAAATCCCGACACACTATGCGTTTAGCAATAATAGATATTGGCACCAACACTATCAACCTTGCCATAGCTGCAGTTAGCAAAGAACAATATCAGATAATATTTTCAAGCAAAGAAACTGCTCGCCTCGGACGTGGTGGCATCAACGAAGGCAAACTAACACCAGAAGCCATCGAACGCGGACTAACCGCCATTGGCAAACACGTTGAAACCATCAACAAATTCAACGTCGACCGCTCTATAGCCATTGGCACATCAGCACTACGCAGCTGCTCCAACGGCTCCGAATTTTGCGACATTGTAAAAGAAAAATTTGGCATCGACGTCAGAATAATATCAGGCGACGACGAAGCACAACTCATCTTCGACGGCGTAAAACAAGTATTTCCGATAGGGCAAGACCGCATTTTGATACTCGACATTGGCGGTGGCAGTTGCGAATTTATCATAGCCAACAAAAGCGGCATCATCTGGAAGCACAGCTTCGAACTTGGTATGGCACGCCTACTCGATAAGTTTGCACCCTCTGACCCCATACAACCATCTGAAATAAAAGCCATTGAGATGTATCTGCGCTCAGAGCTCGCACTACTCTACGAAGCCCTACACAACTACCCCACCACCACACTCGTTGGTACATCGGGCTCGTTCGACACCATAGCAGCCATTGTTGCCGCTATGAAACACCCATTTCTCAACGTCAAACTTTCAACATCATACAACATCAGCGTAGCCAACTTTGAAGAGGTTCATCGCAAAATAATAGCCTCTACCATACAACAACGCCAAGAGATGCCACACATGGACAAAAAACGCCTCGACATCATAGTACTTGGCAGCCTTTTTATCAACTTTGTTGTACGCGAAATGCGCATAGACAACATCTTCCAATGTGGATATGCACTCAAGCAAGGCGCTGTATATCAGTTCATCAACGGCACACTCAAATAACGTACACAATCCCCCCAAAACCATCTATCTAAACCATGGCAAAAATACTTGTAATTGACGACCAACGAGCCATTCGCACATCGCTCAAAGACATACTTGAACTTGAAGGGCACGAGCTAACACTATCTGAAAACGGAATAGAAGGCATTGAAACATTCAGCAACGGCAAGTTCGACATTGTCATCACCGACATCAAAATGCCTGAAATGGACGGCATGGAGGTGCTCGACAAAGTGATGGAGCTAAAGCCAGACACCACAGTGATAATGATTAGCGGACATGGCGACATAGACACCGCCGTAGAGGCAATAAAAAAGGGCGCATACGACTTCATTGAAAAGCCCCTCGACCTCAACAGGCTACTCATCACTGTAAAAAATGCCATGGACCGAACCGACCTCGTAGTAGAAACCAAAAACCTCAAAAAGAAGGTAAACAGAACCTACGAGATGATAGGCGACTCAGAACCAATGCGCAAAATGCGCGAAATGATAGACAAAGTAGCACCAACCGACGCACGCGTACTCATATTGGGCAACAACGGCACCGGCAAAGAACTTGTAGCACGTGCCATGCATGAAGGTAGCAAACGCGCACAAGGTCCGTTTGTTGAAGTCAACTGCGCCGCCATACCTTCAGAACTAATTGAAAGTGAACTCTTTGGACACGAAAAAGGCGCATTCACATCAGCCATAAAACAACGCATAGGCAAATTTGAGCAAGCCAACGGCGGCACCATCTTTCTCGACGAAGTGGGCGATATGAGCTTGCCAGCACAAGCTAAAGTACTGCGCGCCTTGCAAGAGAGCACCATCACACGCGTAGGCAGCGACAAAGACATAAAAGTAGACGTGCGCGTATTGGCCGCCACCAACAAAAATCTTGCCGACGAAATAAAAGCCGGCAACTTCCGCGAAGACCTCTACCACCGCCTCAGCGTAATAATAATCAACGTACCATCGCTCAACGAGCGCAAAGACGACATACCTGCACTTGCCAACTACTTCCTCGAAATTGTGCGACAAGAACTCAACATACCCAGCAAAACCATAAGTCCACAAGCCGTTGAAGAACTACAAAAAATAAACTGGACAGGCAACATACGCGAATTTCGCAACGTCATCGAACGCCTTGCCATACTCACCAACGGAGTAGAAATAGAGGCCACCGACGTTTTGGCATACGCCAAACCTATTGCATAAACACTACTCTTTTTACTTGAGGCAATATGTATTGTACCTATTCATTTGAAGATGCACGCTTTGGCACAATCGAAGTGCTTGAAAAAATCAACTCTCGGGGCATATCTATACGTGTGCACGAAGACGGCACTTTGCGCATTACAGTACGAAGTGGCATCAGAATAGAAGATATAAAACAATACATAAACAACGAAGCCGAATGGATAGAGAAGAGCAAAGCTAAAATGCTAAAACGTGGCAAGAAAACCACTATTTTCACCCCTGACAACCCATTTTCTATTATGGGCTACAACTTGCAAATGCTCCCAACATCGCCCGACAGACGTGTGCATATATCAGTAAAGCCCAAAATCATCAGCGTAGTCTACCCACCCAACATCGACCCATCAACCAACGAAGTAGTGCAAGAGCTGGTGCGAAAAGGCATAGCTCATGTGCTGAAGGTTGAAGGGCAAAAAGTGCTACCTCAGCGCGTAGAATACTTGGCACAACGCAACGGCTTCAGATACAACGGCTTGACACTCAAAAACATCAAATCAATGTGGGGCAGTTGCTCAAACAACAAGCATATAATGCTCAACGTGCAGCTAATGCGCTTACCTCAGCACCTCATCGACCATGTTATTTTGCACGAACTATGTCATACCATTGAGATGAATCATAGCGCCAAATTCTATGCACTACTCGACAAGGTTGAAGACGGCAAAGCCAAGCAACACAACGAAGAGATGAAGCAATGGAAAACACAACTTTGGTAGAGATAAACCATCTCATTATCAAACACAAACAAACATCTTCTGCATTCCTCTTTGCTGAAACACCTCCAATAATTGTGTATTTGCCAAAATTGCAAGCTAATTTTGCACTCAAAACAATCTGATAATATTCAATGAACAGTTTTGCCGACATCATTTTGCCCGTACCCATAGCCAAACTCTACACATATAGCGTTCCGCCCGAAATGGCTGATATGCTGCAAATTGGCTCGCGTGTAGTAGTACAGTTTGGACGCAAAAAATCATACTCGGGCATTGTTAGGCATCTGCACAACAACGCACCAGACTACGACGTAAAGCCCATAGAGCAAGTAGTTGACCAAATGCCTATTGTAGTAGAGCCACAACTAAAAATGTGGGATTGGATGTCGCAATACTACTGCTGTTCACTTGGCGACATATATCGTGCTTCGTTGCCTTCAGGCCTCAAACTTGAAAGCGAAAGTAGGCTGATGTACAACGCCGACTTTGAGGCACAACAACGTCTCTCTGACAAGCAAGAGATGATACTCAACTACGTTGAAAACAAGAAGATATGCACCATTAGCGAATTGCAATCGTTTTGCAAAGATTTCAACGTTTTGCCACAAGTAAAAAAACTGCTCACACTCGATGCTCTGTTTATCAGCGAAGAGCTACGCGACAGTTACAAGCCCAAAACCGACACATATTATTCCCTCTCGCCCAATTGCCGCACCGACGAAACTTTGGGCGCACAAATGGATGCCCTTGCACGTGCACCCAAGCAACTCGAAGCTCTCATGCACTTTATTAGTCAGGTTGGTGGCCTCAGCAAAGCCAAACAAGGCGAGGCTCTGCGACGTGAAGATGCACAAAACAAACAAATCAGCATACCTGCACTTGGCGAGTTGGTCAAAAAAAACATCTTATGCGTAGAAAAACGCAAAGTATCGCGCATCGACTACAATGCAACCAATGTTGAAGAGGCTCACCCTCTGTCACCCGAACAAGCTACCGCACTAAGCCAAATAGAGCAAGCATGGGAGAGCAAGCAAACAACACTACTCTTTGGCGTCACTTCGAGCGGCAAAACAGAAATTTATATTCACCTCATCAAAAAGTGCATAGCCGAAGGCAAACAAGTGCTCTACCTCTTGCCTGAAATAGCCCTCACTACGCAAATAACCCAACGACTCCGCCGCCATTTTGGCAACGAACTTGGCGTTTATCACTCCAAATTCAACGATGCCGAACGTGTTGAAGTTTGGAACAAACTGCTCACCACCAACGACTACAAAGTCGTCTTGGGAGTGCGCTCAGCAGTGATGTTGCCCTTCCGCAATTTGGGACTAATCATTGTTGACGAAGAGCACGAAACATCATACAAGCAGTTCGACCCTGCCCCTCGCTACAATGCTCGCGATATGGCCAATGTGCTCTCTGGCATTCATGGTGCAAAAGTGCTACTTGGTAGCGCAACACCATCGTATGAGAGCTATCAGAATGCTATAGACGGCAAATATGGCTACGTAGAGCTAAAACATCGCTATGCTGGCATTCAGCTACCAGAAATCATACCCGTCGACATGCGCGAAGCAAGACACAAAAAAGAGGTTGTTTCCATCTTTTCACTTCGGCTCAAAGAGGCTATCGACAAGGCGCTAAAACAAGGCGAACAGGTTATTTTGTTCCAGAATAGGCGAGGTTTCTCGCCATACATAGAGTGCCACCAGTGTGCATGGATACCAAAATGCGAAAATTGCGATGTAAGCCTCACTTACCACAAAAACACACATCAGCTTGTGTGCCACTACTGCTCATATACGTTGCAACTGCCACAAACGTGCCCTTGCTGCGGCAGTCCGCAACTCGAGCCACAAGGCTATGGCACTGAGAAGATTGAAGAGGAGGTAAAAGCAGTATTTCCTACAGCCAATGTGGTGCGCATGGACCTCGACACAGCCCGGAGCAGACAAGCGTATGAACGCATCATTGGCGACTTTGAGCAGAAAAAATACGACATATTGGTTGGCACACAAATGATTTCTAAAGGTCTGGATTTTGAGCAAGTATCTACGGTGGGAATAATGAATGCCGACAACATGCTCAACCAGCCCGACTTCCGCGCCTACGAACGTTGTTTTCAGATGATAAGCCAAGTGAGCGGACGAGCTGGCAGGCACGGCAAACGAGGACAAGTGATATTGCAAACTCGCCAAGCCGACCACCCTGTGGTGCAACACATTGTAAGCAACAACTACGAAGCCAATGCACGTGAGCAACTTGCCGAACGCAAAATGTATCACTATCCGCCCTTCGACCGCATGGTAAACATCATTATCAAACACAAAAACTACGACACCACTCGCTATGCAGCCCTCGAAGCAGGCGAACTACTACGCCGCATATTCGGACCACGTGTACTCGGCCCACAAGAGCCTGATATAAACCGCATTGCAACATATTATTTGCAACGCATCATCATCAAAATAGATAAGCAAAGTTCACCAGCCAAAGTAAAGCAAATAATGACCGACACCATCAACACACTTTTGAGTCAAGAACAATACAAAGGTGTGCTTTGGAATGTTGATGTCGACCCATATTAGTTTTCCTGAAAACGCTGATTTTTT
>CAJONN010000016.1 GCA_905235955.1 uncultured Marinilabiliaceae bacterium | reverse complement strand
TGAAAAGTTAATAACTTTATATTATTAAATCATAAAAATATTACCTTTGCCAATATTTGGCTAATTGGGTGCCAGTAACAGAAAAATATATACAGAAAAAAGATGAAGAGACTATTAACTATAGCCATAGCAATGATGGTTGCATTGGTGGCTTCGGCTCAGCAAAAGCCGGTAATCGTTTTCTCAACCGATGTCCATGACTTTGGTGAAATACAAGAGGCTGATGGCCCTGTAACATTTGAGTTTAAGTATACCAACAATGGTAAAACTCCGCTTGTTATTCACAATGTACAAGCATCGTGTGGTTGCACAACTCCAGAGTGGACTCGTACCCCGATACAGCCCAAAGCAAGTGGTTCTATAAAAGTAACCTTCAATCCACAAAACCGTCCGGGTTCGTTCAACAAAACTATTACAGTGCAATCAAATTCTGAGAACCCAGTGAAGACACTGCGCATATCAGGTAATGTGTTGCAACGTCCGAAAACAAAAGAGGAAGAGTATCCGGTGGTAATGGATGGTTTGCGCCTTGCCGATAGTCATATACCATTTACCAAGCTTGCACCAAACGAAGTTAAAAGTGCTGAAATAAAAGTGTGGAACAATAGCGAAGCTGACCTTACTCCAAGCTTCTTGAATGTGCCACAACATATCAAAATAGTTAGTGAACCAGCTACAATAAAAGCTGGCGAAATGGGCATTATAATTGCCAATTATGATGCATCGCTCAAAAACGATTGGGGCTTTGTATCAGACCAAGTCTATGTGGTATTTGATGAGAAAAAGAAATATAGCAACCGATTGTCGATAACAGCAACCATAGCTGAAGACTTCACAAAACTGTCAGAAGAACAACTTGCCAAAGCACCAGTGATAGACTTTGATGACAAGAACTTTGATTTTGGTACAGTTGCTCAGGGCACCAAAGTGGAGCACGACTATGTTGTTAAAAATAATGGAACAGAAAACCTTATTATACGTAAGGTGAAAGCATCGTGTGGTTGCACAGCTGTAACTCCAGCAAAAACCGTGTTAGCAAAAGGCGAAAGCACTACCATACATGCAACATTCGACTCTCGTGGCAAAAGTGGCAGACAGCAAAAAACAATAACCGTTATTTCCAACGACCCTAAGCAGTCAAATATACTTTTGCGCATATCTGGTACAGTTAGTACGTCGTCTGAAGTAATGAAGTAAACATATTTGCACAAAAAATTATGAAAAAATATAGTTATATAGTTTCGGCATTAGCACTATGCGCATGTAGCAATCAGTCACTTGAGATAAAAGGCAATTTGGAAAATTTATCGTCAGATAAAGCATACGTAGCTACGTTTGACTCTACATTGTCGATTGTTGTGGTAGATACAGCAATAGTTGCCAATGGACAGTTTTCATTCTCAGTGCAATTGTCAGATCCTGAATGTGTTATAGTTTCGCTTGACGACCCAAGCAGTCCGCAGCCTCGTGTTTTGAATATGTTTGCGAGCAACGATGAAACCATAGATATAAGTGGTGATGCAAACGACCCTGAAAGCATAAAAGTTGTTGGTTCGAAATACAACGATATGTTGGTCAACTTCCAAAACAACGTGCCTGAAATGGATCGGATGCAAAAACTGATAAATGAGTTGCAAACTACTGGTAATGATATAGATAGGCGTAATGATTTGAATGAAGAGATATACAACATACAACTTGAGCAACTTGCATACGTCAAAAATACTATATCAGAAAATAGCGACAATGCGCTTGGTTTGTTTATATTGTGCAACTCTCTGAAACTCTTTTCGTTTGCTGAAATAGATTCGCTTACCAATGTATTTGAGAGGTCGATAGTGCATCATAAATATTTGGGAGCGTTGCGTCAGATAGTGGAGAATGCTCGCCCAGAATATGAAGCACAGTCGAGGGTAAAAGTGGGGCAGATAGCTCCAGACTTTACGCTACCTTCAATTGATGGTAGTGAAGTGAGCCTCAGTTCATTTAGAGGCAAAGTAGTTTTGCTCGATTTTTGGGCATCGTGGTGTCAACCTTGCCGAAACAATAATAAAGGACTTGTTGAAACATACAATAAATTTGCAAGCAAAGGCTTGGAGATAATAAGCATATCGGTAGATACAAAATTAGATGCATGGCGTGAAGCTGTTGCAGCCGACGGCTTGAAGGGACAGCTACTCATTGATTCTGCCAACATCGTAGCGGCTACATATTGTGTGCGCAATATACCTCATGGCTTGCTCATCGACTCTGATGGCGTAATAGTTTCAACTGATCAGCCAATGGAGAATTTGTTTAAGAATATTGAGGAGTTGCTCAAATAAAACAATATTATTTTCTATTAAAAAAGATAAGATAAAAGTGTCTCTCATAAAATCTATATCAGGTATTAGAGGTACAATAGGTGGCAAACCAACTGAAGGATTGTCGCCACTTGATATTGTACGTTTTGTTTCGGCGTATGCCACCTTTATAAAAAAAGGTAAAGCAAAAGGCAAAGTAGTAGTTGGACGAGATGCGCGTGTATCAGGTCAGATGGTGCGCAACATAGTAGTTGGTACATTGCAAGGTATGGGCATAGATGTGGTTGATATTGATTTAGCAACCACTCCTACTACAGAGATTGCCGTAGTGGCAGAAGCAGCCGATGGTGGCATCATCTTGACAGCAAGTCATAACCCGATGCAGTGGAATGCCTTGAAACTACTCAATGCTGATGGCGAATTCTTGTCAGCTACTGATGGCGCTCAAGTGTTGTCAATAGCTGAAGCAGAGCAATTTGATTATGCCAATGTTGATGAGCTTGGCACTCTTACTACCAAAGATTATACGCAGTATCACATAGATCAAGTGCTTGCACTCAAACTTGTTGACGTAGATGCTATCAAAAAAGCTAACTTTAGTGTAGCCATTGATACAGTAAACTCAGTAGGTGGCATCATATTGCCACGTTTGCTTAATGCACTTGGAGTGAAGCATATAGAGGGACTCAACTTAGATGCGACAGGTAAGTTTGCTCACAATCCAGAGCCACTGCCTCAAAACCTCACTGACATATCAGCACTGATAGCTAAGGGTGGGATAGATGTAGGCTTTGTAGTTGACCCTGATGTAGACCGTCTTGCGCTTGTATGTGAAGATGGTACAATGTTCAACGAAGAGTATACCATAGTATCGGTAGCCGATTATGTACTGAGCCATACCCAAGGCAACACTGTGAGCAATCTGTCATCGTCGAGGGCGCTTAGAGATGTAACTGAGCAGCATGGTGGCAAATATAATGCAGCAGCTGTTGGTGAAGTAAATGTAGTAACAGAGATGAAACGCACCAACGCTGTAATAGGTGGTGAAGGTAATGGTGGCGTGATATACCCAGAGGCTCATTATGGCAGAGATGCTTTGGTGGGTATAGCATTGTTTCTTAGTCACTTGGCGCATAAAAAAGTGAAAGTAAGTGAGTTGAAGAAGAGCTACCCAGAATACTTCATCTCAAAAAATCGTATAGACTTGTCGCCAAATACCGACATTGATGCCATATTGGCAAATGTAAAACGCAAATATGCCAACGAGCAAGTAAATGACATAGACGGAGTAAAGATAGACTTCGCTGACTCGTGGGTGCACTTGCGCAAATCGAATACAGAGCCAATCATACGTGTCTACTCAGAGGCACATAGCATAGCTGCTGCTGAGCAGTTGGCCAAAGAAGTGATGGCTGTTGTAGAACAGTTGTCGAAGTAAATGTATAGGCTTCAGATACTTATAATATTAATATGCACACCTCTGCTTGCCGCTTCACAAGGCGTAAGTGGGGGTGCGCTTTTTGAGTATACACACACAATAAGCGATAGGTGGAATGCGACAACATTGGCTGAGGCTGATTATTCGCACATAGAAACTGACTTCGTTTGGGGTAAGATAGATGTAGGGGCTGAATTCGACATAAATGAGGCGGCATATATATTTGCCAAAGGCAGATATTCATACGGAAAATATCTTAATATAAGCAACAAAGATATTATAATGCGCATAATTGAAGGCATCAGTATAAGGGCTAAGCATTACAACATATCGCATACGTTATTTTTTGATCAGAGCCTATTGAGATACAGACCTTCGGGCTACGAAAATACTTGCACGCGCTTCAATTACACATTTGCCAAAACATTTGAAAAAATGGGCAGTAGCAACTATCATCAGATAGCATTGCATACGGTGTTTAATATGCGTAGCGATGTGCAGAGTGCTACAATTTTGCAACGTTGCAAAGTGCAATATACCTTGGGACATAGGTTGCAAAATAACAATGAAATAGGTTTATATTATATTTACATGGTATGTGGTAAGAATCAGACATATTTAGAAGAGGCACACAATTTACATAGAATAGTTCTATTTTTTAAAATTAATAACTGATTTGTTCATAGTTTTTATGCTTGTAAAATACTGATAAATAGAATGTTATGTTTATATTTTATTTAGAAAATATTTAAAATATTAGGGGCGTAGTTTTTAGTTTGAACTTGTTGATAAAAAAGACGTACATTTGCATTGACAAAAAACAAAAAGAAATTAAAAAATAATAATTATGGCTTACAAAATTAGCGATGACTGCTGTGCATGTGGAACATGTGCCGGTGAGTGTCCAGTAGAGGCAATCTCTGATGGGGGTAATGGTAAATATGAAATCAATGCCGATGCATGCCTCGATTGTGGCACATGTGCAGGTGTATGTCCGATGGGCGCTATAGCACAAGCATAAGCATTAGCGTTATTTCTTCCGAACACTTAAGAAATAATAAAAAAGACTTTCCAAAAACGTATATTGGGAAGTCTTTTTTTTTGTGTTATAAAATATTGCTATTTGTTTGAAAATATTTAATTTCGTGTGTTAAAAATAAATTCCCCGATGAAATATAAAATAGCAATTTTTTCGGTTCTCGGTCTTGTTTTCCAATCTAACAATATAGCGCAAGCAGGCGAACCAATAGAATTACAAAAAATAGGAACATGGCAAAACGTTGTCAGTTTCCACATCAATAGGGCAGAGAGTCATATAGTAATGACAATGCTCAACGCACAAGGGCAAGAACTTGCCTATGAAGCATTTAAGAATAATGGATTGTGGGGCAATGCGTACCCCATAGACGAGATAAACAGCCGTGTAAGTAGTGATGTGAAGATAGGTGGCATCAGTATGACAGACAATGAGCAACGTATCTACTTCCATGCAAACTTTCCGAATGGCGTAGGTGGCTCAGATATATATTATTGTGAGCGAACCAAAGAAGGGTGGAGCAATCCGCAACTCGAGCCAGATCTATCAACACCTGATGATGAGACATATCCGACAATTACTTGTGGCGGCAACACCATATACTTATTGCGCCATAGGGTAGTGGCAAATCTGAAGCAAGAGAAAAAGGAACTGGACAAGCAGAGCGTATATTATGCTGAAAAAGATGCGAAAAATAAATGGACCAAATTGCAAACAGTAAACCTTGCACTCAATTTTGGTTGGACGCAAGATGTGCAGATATTGGCCGATGGCAAAACAATGTATTACTCGGTGCGTGAAGACAGAAAAGCACCATCGGTGCCAATATATACACGTGCTACGGTAGCTGGTGAATGGTATCTGCCTGAGCCGTTGTTTGTTGATGAATCAGGTTACGATTACTACTCGCCACAATATGCAGGCAATAAAATATATGCTATCAGAAGCAACGACAAAAAACGCATCAGGAGTGGAACTATAATATCAACACCTTGTCCTGATAAATATGCACCGCAATTGGTGGTAAACGAAGTGGGCATAGTGCAAACACAAAAAACACATAAGCCAATAGAAGCCATTGTAAACGTATACAACCCAACAACAAACGCAGTGCAGGGCAGATATAAAAGTAGTTCGGTAGATGGCGTGTATGATTTAACCAACTTAGCAGCAAATAATTATATAGTTGACGTGCGTAGCAATGGATATTCGTATGTATCGTATCAGCTCAATTACAAAGATTTGAAAAAGGCACAAATGCCTCAGACTATTGAGCTATTTGATACCATTCAGCTTGATTTGAACATATACGACTCAGAGATATTCCGACCACTTACGGGCAAAGTGATAGCAGTGCGCCAAACTGACAAAAGCATCTTCCGCTCGCAACCCTTGGCTGAAGGAAGGTACTCGCTCATGTTGCCACTTGGTAGCGACTACAACATAATAGCTACAGGCAACGGATTTGAAGAAAATAAATTCCTTTTCAAATTGGCTGGCGACATAGTTTATTCGCATTTTGAACGCAATTTGCCTCTTGACCCAAAGAAAAAAACAGTTAGGATAAATGTTTATGATGCTGAAACCAAAGCACCGCTCAATGCCAACATCAACTTGGTAAACCTAAAGCGTGAAGAGACCATCGACATAAAAGCTCAGAGCATGGTCAACGGACAAACCAATGCCAACTTGCGCTACTTCGACAAATATGAACTCACAGTGAGCGGTGTAGCCAACTATGCTTTCCACAATAGACAATTAGACGTAGAACATTTGGCAGATGAGGTAGATGTATACCTCATACCTCTCAAAGCCAATACTTCAATATTGCTCAACAACATCAACTTTGCAACAGCATCGGCTGAGATAATGCCAGAGTCATATTCGGAACTTGACCGCGTAGTGAAACTGCTCAATGAAAACAAAGGTTTGCGCATTGAAATATCAGCTCATACAGACAATGTTGGTACGGCACAATACAATATAGTATTGTCTGATAGAAGAGCACAAGCGGTGCTTAATTACTTGGTAGAGAATGGTGTAGACCCGTTGGCACTGATATCGAAAGGTTACGGACTGACTAAGCCACTTGTGCCAAACACAACAGAAGAGAATAGAGCTAAAAACAGACGAGTAGAATTTAAAATATTGGAAGCTGAATAACTATGAAGAAAATATATACATCGGTAATATCGCTTGTTGTACTATTGCTGATAGGTGCAAGTGCTCAAGCTCAAAGAAAATATGCTGAAATATTTGCAGATATGCCCAATATGAGCCTCGACCATATATATTCAGAGCTTATGCAATTTCAGAAACAAAATCCATATTTTGCCAACACTTATATACAGCTTGGTATGGTATGTGAGCACAAAATGGCACACACCGATCCTTTGCGCGACATAGAGAGTACGCTATTTTGGGCTGATAATGCTCACCTCTTTTATGGCAACTTTTTGATATTTTATCAAGGTGATTATCGCACAAATAGTCAGTACTATGAGAATCTGAACATACCATATTCGGGTAGTAAACTGACCGATGAAGACATAAAGAAATTTGTAGCAGAGCATGAGAAAAAATGTAAAAACTTTAGAGACTCAACTCTAATGATTTACACCGCAATAGAAAAATCGAAAAGTGGCTACAATCGTAGTATTCAGGCATATAGCAAATTGTGCGAACGCTTTGTAAACTACAACGATATGCTTTTGTCGTATGATCAGACAGTGGAGTCAATGCTCAAAGAACTTGAAAACGGCATAGACCAATGCGAGACACAATTCAAAGAGTATAAGCGACTTACAAAAGCCTTTCCGCTGCTCAATTATAGACAAATATATGACAAACAAGACATTGAAACATATCGTCTTGATGGTCTTACATACTCAGACTTCTATCAGAACCGATTTTTGATATGGGACTTCAAAAAATGGACTAATGAATATAGGGCAGAGATTGACAAAGACATATTGCCATTGCGCAACGAAATAGAAAAAATAGATGCACAATATAAAACTGGAAAGGCAGAGTTTGAGAAAAAAGCACCGCTTCAGGCTGCACTTGCAGCTCCGTATGATGAGTTGTTTATATATCGTTTGGGTAAATATGATAGCAATTCGCTCGTGAGAGAACTATTTAAATATTTAGAGCAGAGGCGCAACATGATAGCAATAGCAGGCGATACACTTTTGACCAACACACAAGGTAATGCCTCGCTTATGAACAGAAAAATGCGTAGCATATATAAGTTGCATCAGTTCAAATTATTGGCACAAGCGCAACTTGGTGTAGTTAGCACATATATAACGCCAGAACGAATATCTCGCTTTGCGCAGTTTTTCAACAAAAACTATGGTGGTGCCGACGGATTGAAACGCTATGAAACTGAAGAAAATGTATTTTTGGCAGATATAGAAACATCGGCATTGCAAAACTTTTCAAGCTATTGTACAGCAGTGGCTGAAAAGCAGAAAAGTGAGTCGTTTAGCCAAAAAGGCAAAGCACCATCAGTGCCAACATGGAGTGTCAGCGACTATGAGGTGGGGCAAATCAGTGGCAACTACATAACCAAGCAAATAGTTAGAAATCAATATGGTAAGCCAACATACGTAGCAGGTGTAAAAAAATCTGACCTAAAATCGGCATTCGTAGCAAAGATAGATGAGCAAAACGTTACAGCTTGGCTTTCAGATATTAAAGAAGCAGCAGATATAATAGCACTTCAGCCAACAGCCGATGGATGCATAGTTTGCACCAATGTAAAAAATGCACCAACCGCCATAGTCTATGGCAGCAACAACAAAGAACATTTGCGTTTTGCTTTGCATTCAGCCAATGTAGCCTTTGTTGACTACAACGAAATGACAAAGACAACTCATGCAGCTTTCAACGAAGCCGATGGCGTATACTTCACCCTTACCGACTCGCTTGGCAAAAGTGTGAGCGATGTAAAACTGCCCGGCATAGCACAAGCCGTGCAAATGCAAAATATCACTAATGGTGCAATAGTAGTGGGCTATAGCGATGGCAATATAGTAGTGCTGAAAGTGCCCGATGTAGGCAATATATCTGAGCCACAAGTGATAAAAGGTAACAACTTAAAAGTAGAGAACGCATTCAGAGCATCGGCCAATGAAATAGTAATATTTGCTACAAATGAGCAAGCAGAAAAGCAACTGATAGTTATTGATGCTGAAGGACATTTGAAACAATGATATCTGAATAGAAAATTTAGTTAAAATTTGTTTTTGCCGAATAAAATAAATACCTTTCGATTTGTTTCACGACTGGAAAAATAACGTATGGCAGCAATAAATGAAAATGTACTAAACCAACTTAGAGAGTTAGGACGTCGTAGTGAAAAATTAGGTGATGCGTTACAACTTCTCTTAAGCCAATATGAGGGCCAAAGCAATTATGGCGAGCAGTATCAGCGACTGCTCAAAGAGTTTGGCTTGGAAGACGAATTGCGCAAAGCCCAAAAAGGAGTCAAACGCTACAATATGGTGTCAGTGCTCTATGTCGCAATTCATGGTTTTGATGAACTCACCATACGTCAAGATGCGCAGAAACAGATGGATAGTTTGGACGAAATACTATTCACTATCAGCGATATAGCTCAGAAATATGGTTTGATAAAAATACCTACAGTGGGCGACAATGTGATGCTTGCAGGTGGCATCGTTACACAAAATAAAACCAATCCGATAGATGCAACATTGGCAGCCTTTGAAATAGCCAACTGTGTAAATAAACACAAAGAGGAAACAGACTCGATATGGTCAGTAGGCATAGGCATTCATACAGGTCCGGTATTGGGCAGGTTTATGCCCGGCAAAACAACGCCATATACACTCTCAGGCAACAACGTGCTGATAGCTACGCGTCTTGGACAAGCCTCGGCAGTAGGGCATGTGTCAGTTTCGTTGATGACCAACGAACTAATAAAAGAGTTTTTTGAGGTAAATCAGAATGGTAAAATACCTGTAAAATATAGCGGAACAATGGACGTGTATGACCTAATAGACATAGTGCCATCGTTGCGCAACGAAGACGGACAATATCTTACCAATGCAACCTTCGACTTGGCATATTCGCGCTTGCAATTTATGGATATTCAAGAGTATATGCTCGATATGCTCGAAGAAAAACTGCCCAAATATTTGCATTATCATAGTGTAAAGCATACCATCGACGTAACTACTGAGGTAGAGCTAATAGGGTGGGCTGAAGGATTGGCAGAGGCTGACATAATGCTACTCAAAGTTGCAGGTTTATTTCATGACTCAGGGCACATAGTTACCTACGCAGGTCATGAAGAAGAAAGTTGTAACTTTGCTCAAGAGATATTGCCAAAATTCAATTATCCGCAAGAAAAAATAGACAAGATAAAGCGAATAATAATGGCAACCAAACTGCCACACACGCCATCAGACATACTCGAAGCCATCATACAAGATAGCGACCTTGACTATTTGGGGCGCACAGACTTTGTGCCAGTGTCGAATATGCTCTATCAGGAACTGCTCGACCGTGGCATACAGATGACAATGGATCAGTGGAATGAAAATCAGATAAAATTTATTTCAGCACATCAGTACTATACCAGCACTGCACGCACATTGCGTGAGGTGAACAAGCAAAGTCAGATAGAACGTTTGCACGAGCTATTGGGGCATAAAAAGGTAGAATGCTGAAAATATACATATAGGTAGTTGATGAATGTTTGCATGAATTATGACACAGCAACAGATAAATATCAAAAACAAAAGAGCTGCGTTTGACTACGAACTGCTTGATAAATATATTGCAGGAATCCAACTATTTGGAACCGAAATAAAATCGATACGAGGTGGACACGCTAGCCTTGTAGACTCATATTGCTTTTTCAACAAAGGTGAATTGTGGGTAAAAGGTATGAAGATATCAGAGTATTTTTATGGTACATTCAACAACCACATACCAGAGCGTGAACGCAAGCTACTATTGCAGAAAAAAGAACTTGTCAAACTTGAGCGCAAAACCAAAGAGAGCGGACTTACAATAGTGCCGTTGCGCCTATTTATCAATGAGCGCGGACTTGCCAAACTTGAGATATATTTGGCTCGAGGTAAAAAAGAATATGACAAACGTGAAACACTGAAAGAGAAAGATTCGAAGCGAGAACTCGACAGAGTGACAAAGCATTTTTGAAATAGGAATCTGAAGTTGGTATTATTACATTGCTATTCAGAACTTTATGCCAAAAGTTTTATTGTATATAACTGCAAAGATTGTTTGGACATTTTTGTTTTGGGGTACTGATACTAATGAAAATCGTGCGCATGTACATATTGGTAAAAAAGGTACTGCAAAACTTGCAAAAATATGGTTAGAGCCAACAATTAGCATAGCTGATAAAGGTTCGCTTACTGATGCTCAAATAAAAAATGTTTTGGAAATTGTAGTTTTGTATAGAACTGAATTGCTTAAACAATGGCAAGCATTTAAAAATGGTGATAAGGTAAAAATGATAAAAATCAAAAAATAATGAAAAACCAAATTGACGGATATTGGAATATTACGCCACGTATAAAAGATGTAAGTTTTCCTATGAGAGGTAAGATGCAAGTAGTTTTTTATGACGGACGTATTATCATTATGCCAATTTCAGCCTTCCCTTCTGTAAAGAAAATACCTACAAAAGAACGTAAAAATTGGTATCTGATAGGCGGTGGAATTACTTGGGATTGTTGCACAGAAGTTATTCATCCTGAACAGATTTTAGGTAATTATACTTTGTATAATCACGATAATATTTAAGGTTGTGCAAAAAAATAGAGCCTTTTGCGCCCTATATCTTTGCATACCTTTTTTAGTTCTCTCAGTTCTTTTTTTTTGTCATTTTGATTTGTTTTTTGTTATTGGAAAAATGCTATTTTCTGTTGCCAAGTATAGAAATATTTTGGATAGTATTGACAAAAAATATATAAGCGTTTTATATTTTTCGCTAAAATAATTACCTTTGGGGCTGGATAATTCAAAAAAACAAAATAACACAAATTAATAAAAAACAAAAAAATGGCAACAAGCTACAAAGACCTCGGTCTGGTAAACACTCGTGAGATGTTTGCCAAAGCAGTAAAGGGTGGCTACGCAATTCCAGCCTTCAACTTCAACACACTCGAGCAAATGCAAGCTATCGTGATGGCTGCAGTTGAGACAAAATCACCTGTTATTATGCAGGTTTCTAAAGGTGCTCGCAACTATGCCAACGGCACTATCCTCCGCAACCTTGCTAAAGGTGCAGTAGAATATGCAAAAGAACTTGGCAGCACTAACCCACAAATCGTTCTTCACCTCGACCATGGCGATACTTTCGAGCTTTGCAAAGACTGCATCGACAATGGTTTCTCATCTGTTATGATCGACGGTTCTTCGCTTCCATACGAAGATAATATCGCCCTCACACGCAAAGTAGTTGAATATGCTCACAAATTTGACGTTACTGTTGAAGCTGAGCTTGGCGTACTTGCTGGTGTTGAAGACGAAGTTTCAGCTGCTGAATCACACTACACTAAGCCAGAAGAGGTAGTTGACTTTGCTACTCGTACAGGTTGCGATTCACTCGCTATCTCTATTGGTACATCACACGGTGCTCACAAGTTCACTCCTGAGCAGTGCACACTCGTCAATGGCGTACTTGTTCCACCACCATTGGCATTCGACGTTCTCCATGAAATAGAGAAGCAACTTCCTGGCTTCCCTATCGTTCTCCATGGTTCTTCATCAGTGCCACAAGACGAGGTTAAGACTATCAACCAATTTGGTGGTAAGCTCGAAGCTGCTATCGGTATTCCTGAAGAGCAACTCCGTGAGGCTTCTAAGTCAGCTGTTTGCAAAATCAACATCGACTCTGACTCACGCCTTGCTATGACTGCTGCTATACGTAAGTATATGGCTGAGAACCCATCACACTTCGATCCACGTCAGTATCTCAAACCTGCTCGTGAGAATATGAAGAAGATGTACATCCACAAGATTGTGAACGTACTTGGTAGCAACGACAAACTCTAATTCGTTGCAACTCAGTTTACTTATCTTTAGATAAGCATTTAATTCGCGATAAGAATGAGAGGTTGCTCTGAGTGGGCAACCTCTTTTTTTGTTATTAGATAATTTGACAAAACAGAAATCAAATATTATATTTGCAATAATTCCTATATAATATATATGAAAAAAATAAGCACCATATTTTACTCTTTTGTTTTTGCAACAATACTGTTTGCATGTCAATATCAATCGCCCAAAGTTGGTCAGTATCATAGCATTGATGCTGAAAGTTTCAAAATAGTAGTTCGCAATCAGAATGTGCAAGTGCTTGATGTTCGCACCGATGGTGAATATATCAAAGGTCATATTCCTAGTGCTGTCAATATTGATATCAATGAGCAAAACTTCAACAATAGGTGTCGGAAAGTGTTTGATACACATTATCCCATAGCAGTTTATTGTCATAGTGGCAAGCGCAGCCACATAGCTGCTGGCATCTTGGTTGATATGGGATATGAGGTGTATGAGCTCGAAGGTGGTGTGCTTGGTTGGACGGGCGATGTTGATACGGGTGTGAACTGATTCTGCCTCCCTCCCTTTATTTTATCAGCAGTTTTTGTAAGTCGACTTCAGAACCATAAAATAAATTGATGTCGACGTAGGTGTTTATTCCTTTTATCGAGCCATGTTCGGTAAATTGCCACATTGCACTTTTTAGCTTGGGTTCTTTTACCTGATAATGTGCTATCCAGAGCGTATATGAGGCAAATTCTGGTGAGTCTAAATATTCGGCTTTATAGTTTGGCGATGTGTATATTATGGGTTTTGTATTGGTTGTTTGCTCTACAGTGCGAAGCCATTGGAGCAGGTTGTCTTTTATTTTTTGTTTTGTTATCTGATTGTTTTTGAGTAGTTTGAGTAAGTTTGCATCTTCCTCAATGTCTATTATTGGTACCAAGTTGCCTTTGGTCAATTGTGCTGTTTGTAAATATATTTCGGCCTGTTTTTTCGCATCACTCAGATAGCTAAAATAGTGATAGGCACCAAATATTATTTTGCGTTCTATAATGCCTTTTTTGTTTTGCTCAAACATAGGGTCGGTAGTGGTGATGCCTTCAGTAGCTTTGGCTATGGCAAATGTAAGTGGTGTTTGCATCGAGCCTTGCTTGCTTATGCGTCGGCTTACTATGTCGTAGCGCAGTGTCACTTCGTTCCAATTGATATTGCCCTGATGCTTAGATACATCGATGCCGTATAGTCCGGTGTGGGTTGGTAGTTTAGGACCTTTTATGATGGTTTCAGCAAATGCAAATGCTCTGCCTATGTATGGTATGTTTCTGATCCAAATAGGTTCGATGGCAATAAGTGCAAAAAACAAGATGATGGCAATGCCCAAAGCAATGGCTGCGCTGCCTATTATTTGCTTTGTTCTGACCTTAGAATGTGTTTTTGTTCTGCTGTTGTTGGATGGTGCAGTCTTTTTCTTGTGGGACTTAGGAGGCATTGTTTTTCTATCTTGTATTGAATGTTTAATGCTTAAACTTGCTCAAAAGTCGTTTTATTGGTAAGTCGCAAATAGCTATACGTAAGGCAAATACGGCAATGAGTAGTGTGTTGATAGTAAGTTTGGCTGCCAATGGCCACGAATTTGGCAATATTTGCATAGCTCCAAAGAGTACTAAGGCAAGTGCTGTGTAGATGCCAATACTTTTGAGAGGGTAGTTGATAGGGTTCTTTTTTTGTCCGACAAAATAACTTAGTAGCATCGAAGTGCCATAGCCTGCAAATCCGCCCCATGCACAAGCCCAATATCCGTAGACGGGTATGAGTGTGATGAGCACAAGCAGTAGCACAGCGCATCCGCATAATGAGAACCATGCTCCGTAGATGGTTTTGTCTATAAGTTTGTACCAAAATGAGAGGTTGAAATATATTCCCATCATAATTTCAGCAGCCATCACAATGGGCACTACGCCAATGGCAACACGATAGTCGGCACCCAAAATGTATTGCAGCACGTCGAGGTAGCCCACTACGCACAAGAATGCCAAATAGGTGAATATGATGAAGTATTTCATAGCAATGGCGTATGTTTCGTTTTTGTTTTTGTCTTTGCTCTCTGCAAACACAAAAGGCTCGTAGGCGTAGCGAAATGCTTGTGTTATCATACCCATAATCATAGCTATTTTGAAGCATGAACCGTATATGCCCAGCTCTATTTGCGCTTCGGCTTGGTCGGCTTTTACGAGTGGGTAAATCATTTTGTCAGCTGCCTGATTTAGTATGCCAACTAAGCCCAGCAGCAATATTGGCCACGAGTAGCTAAGCATACGACGGAGTAGGGCAGTGCTTATGTGCCATTTGATGCGAAGTAGTTCGGGTACAAAGAAGAATGTGATGGCTGCGGTGCAGATGATGTTGGCTACAAAGATGTAGATGACATCGGTTTGCCCCAGATAGACGTAGTAGAACAAATTGAGTGATATGTTCAGAACGATGAAAAGCATTTTGAGGGCGGCAAACTTAATGGCTTTTTTCTGATAGCGCAACAAGCTGAATGGCAGTGCTTGAATGGCATCGAGTGCAACAACGGCAGCCATTATGAGCACATATTCATGATGATTGCTATAGCCTAAGATGTTGCAGATAGGCGTTGCTCCCAATGTGATGAAGGCAAAAAATATGAGGCTAAGCGATGTTATTACTGACATGGCTGTAGCGAAAACGGTGTCAGGATTTTCATCGTCTTTGTTGGCAAAACGGAAGAATGTTGTCTCCATGCCAAAGGTAAGTAATACGAGGAAGAAAGCTGTGTAGCCATATATGTTGGTAACTACGCCATAGCCACCGCCGTCGGCTGGAATGACGTGAGTGTAGAGTGGTACGAGAAGATAGTTGAGAAACCGTCCAATGATGCTGCTAAGACCATAAACAGCTGTGTCTTTCAGCAACGATTTGAGATTTGCCATTTGTTTGTGTCTGTTACTTTTGGGGCAAAAATACTAAAAAATAGGGATATGGGTTACTATGTTTTTCCTATTTGTTGTGGCACTATCGGATTTTTACATTTATATAGTGCCCATTAAAATATTGACTCAAGTTTCGCAAGTGAGAATGCACAGAAAATAAGAATGGGCGAAGGGGGATATAACCACCAAATTGCTTCCAACAATAAGCACGGAACCTGATTTTCACCTCGCGGTTGTCGCCTTTGTCACGGAGCGTAAAGAAAATTATCGTAGCGAAGCGTTAAAAACGATTTTCTGTTTGAGCGAAGCGAGTTAA
>CAJONN010000015.1 GCA_905235955.1 uncultured Marinilabiliaceae bacterium | reverse complement strand
TAACGCTTCGCTACGATAATTTTCTTTACGCTCCGTGCCAAAGGCGACAACCGCGAGGTGAAAATCGGGTTTCGTGCTTATTGTTGGAAGCAATTTGGTTGTTATATCCCCCTTCGCCCATTCTTATTTTCTGTGCGTTTTTCACTTGCGAAACTTGAGTAAGTAATTTGTCAATATTCCTACCGCCTCACATCTTCAACATTAAGTGCTGGAAGTTCCAAACTGCGCATGGCATTTACAAAACGCACTGAAACAAACGAACTTAGCATCGCTTCTGTTATTGCCATTTCAGATACTATGCCACTCTGCACAAGGCGTGTTATGCACGTGCCACGCAGAAGCGAATGAGCAGGTGTGAATAGTTGACCTTGCGCATTGGCAAAAACGAGGTTGCAAAATGAACTGTCGGTAACCATACCCTTTTTTATTATTATGACATCGTCGGTGGCAGCACGTTGTTTGAGGGCGTTGAGGCGAGTACGATTGGCATATTTGTAGGAGAAGTCAATAGTATCATCGTGTACTATGGCACAAGTGCGAATTTCTTTGGCATGATATGGAGCAAATTCTATCTTGCGGATATCATCGTCGTACTCTATACGGCAACGCACTACACCACTACGAGCTTCGGGCGGCACAACTATGGCATTGGCAAGATTGATGTGCGAGCCAAAGAAGTGCGATGTAGTGCGGTCGACACGTGCCTGATGGTAGGCGAGATGCTGCAACTGCCCATTTTCTATGCATATAACATCAGAGAAAAGAGGTTTACTCTTGGGCAAATATATTTTTTGTAGCACTTCGTTGTACTCTTTGCGAGCATCGCTTTGGGCTGTCACGCCGCCTCCGCTACGAAAATAGAACTTATTGCCACTTGCCTCTATGTAGCGTATTATCACGCCACTATCCAACTCTTTTCCGTCGAAATAACCAAACACGCCGGTATAGAAACCTCGTGGATGCTGCTCTGCAAGGCTAATAATGTTGGCTGTAGCACATTTGGGGGCTCCTGAAACGCTGCCAGCCGGAAGCATTGAGGTGATGATTTGCCCTAAGTGCTGCCTCCAATCAGTAGGCAACTCTCCTTTTATCTTGCTACTCACTTGCAATATTTTCCCCACTGAAGTTTCTATCTGTGATATATAACGATAATGCTCTACACACACATGCGATGCACTGATACTCAAATCGTTGCGCAACAAATCGACTACGGTAGCATGTTCGGCAGATTCTTTTCTGTCGGCTAAGATTATGCATTCAGCATTGGGAATGGAGGCGTCGATTGTGCCCTTCATCGGATGAGTTGAGATGATGCCATCGGCACTGATATGCACAAATCTTTCGGGCGAAAAACATACCATTCTGTTTGGAATGTAGAGCTGATATGGTGCAACTGATTGAGCATAAATATCTCGTAATGACGCATTTGAGTGTATGGGTGTACGAATGGCTAAATTGGTCAGAAACGAATTGCCTCGCTTGAGATTGCTCATCACAACATCGAACATTTTCTTGTAGTGCTCAAAAGATATTGGTTGTGGCACTATCTGAGTATTGCTTATGGGCGGTTGTGGCAACGAGTTTGCACCAAGTGGTGTAGAAAATAGCACATCTGACTGACTGAGCGGACTGGGAATGAAAAGAGCCTCGGTGAGTTCAAAGTTGAAGGCAAAGAGGAATGGCTTGCCACATGAGGCAGCACTGGAGATGAGATTGACGACTTGATTGATGTTGGTATAGAGATAGCGCATTGATACATAGATATATAGATGAATAATGCGCATTGGGATTCTTACCCTTTGAGGCAAGATATTTGGCTACGAACTCGAACCATACATAATGCTGGTGCAAAGATAAAAAGATAAAACAAAAGGACCTCAAGCCTTTTACTTTTCATTCTGAAACAATGGCAATGCTTCGGCTACAACAAAATTGCTTCCGCCAATGAATATTAGGTCGGTAGGTTTTGCGGCGCGCTGTGCTGCTTCTATGGCTTGTTGCACTGTGTGATATTTTTCGCCTTGCAGTCCGGCACCGAGTCCCACTTGCTGCATAGCATCTTCTGGTATAGCGCGCTCTACGTTGGCACGCGTAAAATAATAAGTAGCTTCGGTGGGTAAAAGTGGCATTACATTTTCAGGTTGCTTATCATTTGCCATACCCCAAACTATATGTATACGATTGTATTTCTGCTGTTTAAGCTGTTCACCGAGTAGTCTTACACCATGCGCATTGTGTCCTGTATCAATAATAACATCGGGGTGTGCCGATAGTTTTTGCCATCGCCCAATCAGTCCGGTTTGCGACACTACTTTGCGCAGTCCGCTACGCATTTGCTCACCACTGATGCTATATCCCACATCTTTGAGTTTGGCTATGGCAGCAAGCACTGTTACGATGTTTTTTTGCTGACAAAGTCCGCTCAATCCGTACAAAATAGTATCCTCTTCAGTATATCCATCGGCGGTGTTGTGCGTAAGTTTTGCTGCCATCAGGTCACACTCTATCTCAGCCGACACGAGTGTGTAAACGTCTTGAGCAAAGGTGAGTGGCGCACCTACTTCTGCAGCCTTTTGCACAAAAACATTGTCAGTTTCTACGTGTTTTTCGCCTATCACTACAGGCACGCCTTGCTTCATTATGCCCGCTTTTTCGGCTGCAATGGCAGCAAGTGTATTGCCCAAAAACTGCGTATGTTCAAGCCCAATATTGGTAACAACTGACAGATCAGGGGTGATGATGTTTGTGCTGTCGAGCCTGCCACCAAGTCCGACCTCTATCACAGCTACATCTACTTTTTGCTGCCTAAAATAGTCGAATGCCATCATCATAGTCAGTTCAAAAAACGATGGCTGAATGTTAGGCATTTCTTTTTTGGCACGTTCAACAAAACGCACTACATCGGCTTCGTCTATCATCTGCCCATCGACGCGTATGCGCTCACGGAAGTCGACCAAATGAGGCGAGGTGTAGAGCCCAACTTTGTAACCTGCCGACTGCAATACTGAGGCTATACTGTGGCTTGTTGAGCCTTTGCCATTGGTGCCAGCTACGTGTATGGTGCGATATGCTTGATGCGGATGCTTGAGCCAAGAGTCGAGAATAAGGCTATTTTCGAGCCCCGGATTGAGTGCTGATGCACCAATGCGACTAAATGCAGCATAATGGTCGTAGAGATAGTTGAGAGCTGCTATATATTCTGAGGTGTGCATATTTTTTCTTTGAAAAACAGACGTGCAAAGATAAAAATCTTCACACATTAACGCATCTATACAATCTTTGAAATAAGCCTACATTCATAGCTCTATCAAATTGTTTCGGATGCCAAATTTTATCATGTCGACTGTAGTTTTGAGGTTGAGTTTCTGCATTATATGATTTTTGTGACTCTCTACAGTGCGTATACTCAAAAAAAGTTCGTCGGCTATCTCTTTGTTTGATTTGTTGGCTCCCCAAAGGCGTATTATTTCAATTTGCCTTGCACTGAGTTGCTCGATGCCCGGCGTGGATGTTTTTTCAGCTATCATCTCATTTATATACCTACCTACCAGCAAGTGCGAAATTGATTTGCTATAATATTCATATCCGCCTCTGACGGTGTAGATTGCCTCAATAAGTTCGTTTGTTTCAGCATCAGAAGCTATAAAACCTTTTGCTCCTGAACGTATTGAACGCACAATAAGTTTATCATCGTTGCACGATGCCATTACCATAACTTTCACACGTTCAAAACGTTGAGTTAGTTGCTTAATAAGGTTAAACGAGTCGTCAGATGTGGTATGGAGGTTGAACAACATAATGTTTATCGACTCTATTTTTATCTTGTCGGCAATGTGCATTGGGTCAGGTTCGAGCGGAATGGCTCTAAACTCAGGATTCGATGCAAGCAAAACCGCAAGTGCTTGTCGCATTATTTTGTGCTGGTCGTATATTCCGATGGTAATCAATGTGGGTTGTATTTGGTGGAGTTTGCAATCTGAAAAATTTTCAAAAAATAAGTCTTGTGTTTGCAAATATAGCTATTTCAACCCGATAAAAAAAGCGCTACTCAAAAGTTGATGAGTAGCGCTATAGTGTATATTTGTATGGTTTTATGCCAATTCAAACAGCACTTTGCCAGTCATGTCGGCAGGTTGCTTCAGACCGAGTATGGTGAGTAGCGATGGTGCTACATCGGCCAAAACGCCATTGCTGATGCTCTTTACCTTGCGATCTGTTACATAAACAAAAGGCACTGGATTGAGCGAGTGAGCGGTGTTTGGTGTACCATCTTCGTTGAGAGCGTGATCGGCATTGCCATGGTCGGCTATGATGATAACTTCATAGTCGTTGGCTTTAGCTGCCTCTACGGTCTCTTCTACGCACTTATCAATAGCTACTACGGCTTTTTCTATTGCTTCGTATACGCCGGTGTGACCAACCATGTCGCCATTGGCATAGTTTACAACTACGAAGTCATATTTTTGCTCTTTGATGGCTGCTACAAGTTTGTCTTTTACTTCGTATGCACTCATTTCAGGCTTGAGGTCGTAAGTTGCAACTTTGGGCGATGGCACAAGTATGCGATCTTCACCATCGTAGGGTGCTTCACGGCCACCGTTGAAGAAGAATGTAACGTGTGCATACTTCTCAGTTTCAGCAATATGAAGCTGTTTTTTACCATTGGCTGCCAAATATTCGCCAAGTGTGTTTTGCACATTTTCTTTGTCGAAGAGGACATGAACGCCTTTGAAGTTGGGGTCGTAAGGTGTCATACAGCAATAGTGCAAACCGGGTATGGTGTGCATGCCTTGTTCTGCCATATCTTGCTGTGTGAGCGCTATGGTAAGTTCTTTGGCGCGATCGTTGCGGTAGTTGAAGAAGATAACTACATCGCCCTCTTTGATAGTGCCGTCAACGGTTGAGTTGTTGATAGGCTTTACAAATTCGTCGGTTACGCCTTCGTCATACGACTCTTGCATAGCTTTTACCATGTCAGTAGCCTGTTTGCCTTTGCCTTCAACGAGCAGGTCGTATGCCTCTTTTACGCGCTCCCAACGTTTGTCACGGTCCATTGCATAGAATCGACCTACGATAGATGCTATTACGCCAGCTGATTTCTTGGTATGCTCGGTGAGGTCTTTGATAAAGCCTAAGCCACTCTTAGGGTCGGTATCACGACCATCCATGAAGCAGTGGAGGTAGGTTTTCTCTATGCCATATTCTTTAGCAATGTCGCAAAGTGTGAGGATGTGATTGAAGCTTGAGTGTACGCCACCTGTTGATGTAAGTCCCATAAGGTGAACACTTTTGCCACTTTGCTTAGCGTAACTAAATGCAGCTACTACCTCTTTATTTTTGAGTATAGAGCCATCGGCACAAGCGCGATTTATTTTCACAAGGTCTTGATAGACAATGCGACCGCCACCAATGTTGAGGTGTCCTACTTCAGAGTTGCCCATTTGTCCGTCGGGCAATCCTACGTTTTCGCCACAAGCCAAGAGTTGTGAGTTGGGATATTTAGCTATGAGCGAATCCCAATATGGTGTAGGTGTGCACGATATTACATCGTCTTTCTTTTTGTCGCCGATGCCCCAACCGTCGAGTATCATCAGCAATGCTTTTTTTGCCATTGTTATATTTGGTTTTTTTTTGAATATTTTTTCAGAAATTATTTTGCGTTAATATGAGCGAGCAAAGAGTACTCGGCGAGCCGATGGTTTGCCAGTGAGCATGTCGACACCCGGCTTGAGGTCGTCGTCAGTGATAGGCTCAAATGGTATGCAACGTATGGTGGCTTTGGTTTCCTCTTTGATGCGTTCTTCGGTTTCGGTAGTGCCGTCCCAGTGACAGAGCAAGAATCCGCCTTTTTCTATTTCAACTTTGAATTCGTCCCATGTGTCAACTCTACGGATGAAGTTGTTGCGCATAGTTTTGGCTTTTTCAAATATGTTTTGCTGTATCTCTACAAGCAGTTTTTCTACATATTCTACTATGCCATCTTGGCTTACTGTCTCTTTTTCGAGCGTATCTCGGCGCATTACCTCTATGGTGTTGTTTTCCATATCGCGTGAGCCAAGTGCAAGACGCACTGGTATGCCTTTGAGCTCGTATTCGGCAAATTTCCAACCGGGTTTTTTATTGTCGGCGTTGTCATATTTCACGCTGATGCCTTTTTCGCGCAGTGCGGCTGTCCACACATCGACTTTGGCGTTGATGGCGTCGAGTTCTTCAGGCTTTTTATATATAGGTACGATAACTACTTGTATTGGTGCAAGTTTTGGTGGCAATACGAGTCCGTTGTCGTCAGAGTGTGTCATGATGAGTGCACCCATAAGGCGTGTTGATACGCCCCACGATGTTGCCCATACATACTCTTCTTTGTTTTCTTTGTTGACGTAGGTAACGTCAAATGCTTTGGCAAAGTTCTGACCGAGGAAGTGGCTTGTGCCAGCTTGCAGTGCTTTGCCGTCTTGCATCATTGCCTCTATGGTGAATGTATCTACGGCACCTGCAAAGCGTTCGTTGGGGCTCTTAGGTCCTTTGATGACTGGCACTGCCATCCATTTTTCAGCAAAGTTGGCATATACATTTATCATTTCCATAGCCTTAGCTGCTGCCTCTTCTGATGTAGCGTGTGCGGTATGTCCCTCTTGCCACAAGAATTCTGATGTACGCAAGAAGAGGCGAGTACGCATTTCCCATCGCATTACGTTGCACCATTGGTTGCAGAGCAATGGCAGGTCGCGCCATGAATGGATCCAGTTTTTATATGTATTCCAGATGATTGTTTCGCTTGTTGGGCGAACGATGAGTTCCTCTTCGAGGCGAGCTTCAGGGTCAACTACAACGCCTGTGCCGTTTGGGTTGTTTTTGAGTCGATAATGAGTAACTACGGCGCACTCTTTTGCGAAGCCTTCAACGTGTTCGGCCTCTTTGCACAAAAACGATTTTGGTATTAGTAGTGGGAAGTAGGCGTTTTGCACTCCGGTTTGCTTAAACATATCGTCGAGTACGCGCTGCATTTTTTCCCAAATAGCGTAGCCGTAGGGCTTTATGACCATACATCCGCGCACTGCCGACTGCTCAGCAAGATCGGCCTTCACTACAAGGTCGTTGTACCATTGCGAGTAGTTCTCGGCACGGTTGGTCATCTCTTTTAATTCTTTTGCCATGATTATCAGGTTGTTTCTTATTCTGCGAAAAACGCTACAAAATTAGCAAATTAAACGTTTACGATAATACCTAATTGACTAAAGAGTTTTGCGATATGCTATTCTTTTATGATTTTTTACTAAAAACATATTTTAACATCAATATATAACATATTTATGGTATAAAAGGTATTTTTGTCGACATGGAAAATTTTTGGGCATTAATACGGAAGATTTCTGCTAAATATGGCAATTGGCAGATGGACTTAGTGGGGCAACGCTATTTTGTTATCATATTGAGTTTTTTTGTAGGTGTGTGTAGCGGATTGGCGGCTGTAGCTCTGAAGTATTCCATCTTTATTGTCAAACAGTTTGTGGTTGATAGTTTTGCCTCTGACAATTACAACCTTTTGCTTTTGGCAAGTCCGGCAGTGGGCATCTTCATCACTATGCTCTACGTAAAATATGTGGTGAAAGATAACTTGGGACATGGCATAACAAAAATTCTCTATGCCATATCGCAAAACGATAGCAACCTACGCAAGCATCACGCATATTCATCAATTATAGCATCATCGTTCACCATTGGTTTTGGTGGTTCGGTGGGTGCCGAAGCGCCTATTGCACTTACAGGTGCGGGCTTGGGTTCAAACATTGGCAAGCTCTTTCGGATGGATTACAAAACCATCACTTTGCTTGTGGCATGTGGGGCGGCAGGCGGCATAGCAGGTGCATTCAAAGCACCTATTGCTGGTATGATTTTTACGCTCGAAATTTTGATGCTCAACCTCACATTGGCATCTATTGTGCCACTACTTGTATCGGCCATTACAGCTACGTCAATCACCTTCTTCTTCTTAGGTTTCGACGTTGAGTTTAGCATGCTTGCCATTATGCCTTTCAAGATGCGCGACTTGCCGTTTTATCTCATACTTGGCATCTTTACAGGCTTTGTGTCGCTCATGTTTACTCGGTGTACATGGTTTTGTGAGCGCAAAATGGCACAGATACACAACTCTTATGTGCGTTGGATTGTAGGCAGTACCATATTGGGTTTACTCATATTCCTCTTTCCACCACTCTATGGCGAGGGCTATTCTACCATATCGCAGCTGCTCAGCAACCATGGCAATGCGCTCAACAATGGGTCGCCATTTGCTATGCTGGGCGATAGCAACATGTCACTCTTGCTCTTTGCAGCAGGCGTTATATTGTTCAAAACAGTAGCCACATCACTCACTACTACATCAGGCGGTGTGGGCGGTACATTTGCTCCAAGCCTCTTCTTGGGTGGCGTAGCGGGTTATTTTTTTGCACTGCTCACCAATAGCACCGAACTATACAATGTGCCACTTACTAATTTCACCCTCGTAGGTATGGCTGGAGTGATGGCTGGAGTGATGCACGCACCACTTACGGCTATTTTTCTTATTGCCGAAATAACCAACGGATATCAACTCTTAATGCCATTAATGCTCACATCTACAATATCTTATCTCACAATCGGACTATTTGAAGAGCATAGCATATACACCAAGCCACTGGCCGAAAGAGGCGAACTGCTAACCCACGAACGCGACAAAACGGTGCTGACACTTATGCGCCTCAACCGCGTAATAGAAACCGACTTTACGATAGTAAATGCCGATGACAGCTTTGGTAGCCTTGTGCAAGCCATAGCCAAGTCAGAGCGCAACCTCTTCCCAGTCATCAACAATAGGAACGAGATGATAGGCGTAGTATTGCTCAACGACATACGCCACATCATGTTTGACAAAGAGCGCTACAACACCATGACCGTAAGAGATGTGATGATGATACCGCCCGACTTTATTGACATAAATGATACAATGGAACAAGTGATGGACAAATTTGAGAAAACACAAGCTTGGAACTTGCCCGTCATCGACAATCGGCAATATATAGGTTTTGTGTCGAAATCAAAGATATTTTCAGTATATAGGCGAGTGCTTACACACGTTTCGTACGAATAAACAACACTCAAACTTAAAAAAAAACTACAAAAAAATATGTCAACAGCAACAAGCAACAAATCAAAAAAAGTAACAACTCACGGCTTTATAGAGATGAAACAACGAGGCGAAAAAATCTCGATGCTTACATCTTACGACTATTCTATGGCGCGCATCATCGATGGTGCCGGCATTGATGCCATTTTGGTTGGCGACTCAGCCTCTAACGTCATGGCAGGTTGGGACACTACACTACCTATCACCCTCGACCAAATGATATATCACGGAGCATCAGTAGTGCGTGCCGTAAAACGCGCATTGGTTGTTGTCGATTTGCCATTTGGCACCTATCAGGGCAACTCAAAAGAGGCTCTCAACTCAGCCATCAGAGTGATGAAAGAGACGGGTGCTGACGCTATAAAAATAGAGGGTGGCGAAGAGATATTAGAGTCGGTGCAGCGCATACTCTCAGCAGGTATTCCTATTATGGGACACCTCGGACTGACACCTCAGTCGATAAACAAATTTGGCACCTATGCCGTCAGAGCTACCGATGAGAGCGAGGCGCAAAAGCTCATACGCGATGCTCATTTGCTCGAAGATGCTGGCTGCTTTGCCATTACGCTTGAGAAGATACCTGCCGACCTTGCCGGACGTGTGGCACGCGAACTGAAGATACCTATCATTGGCATCGGAGCAGGCAATCAGGTTGACGGACAGGTGCTTGTGATGCACGATATGCTTGGCATTACCAATGAGTTTTCGCCACGTTTCTTGCGTCGCTATCATCATCTATACGAAGAGATTTCAGGCGCTGTAGAGCAGTATGTGCACGATGTAAAAGCTGTAAATTTTCCTAACGAGAAGGAACAATATTAATCACTCGTATATGATAACAAAGGCTGAATCTTCAAAATGGATTCAGCCTATTTTTTTTGGTTAAAGATTCTTACTTATCGCATCCAAAATTTGCTCAGCATGTATTTTGGTTTTTATCTCTTTGGGGGTGAATATTTTTTCTATCACTCCGTTTTCATCTACCAAAAATGTAGTGCGCAATGTACCCTCGGTGGTTTTTCCACACATTGTTTTTTCGCCCCATGCTCCTATTTGCTTTAGTGTAGCTGCGGTGGTGTCAGCTATGAGTGGGAATGGTAGGTTGTATTTGCTTATAAATTTCTGATGGCTCTGTGCGCTATCTTTGCTAATGCCCACAATGGCATATCCGGCATTGCTCAGTTCTGTAGCATGTTGGCTCAGCGAGCAAGCTTCGGCGGTGCAACCTTGTGTGTTGTCTTTAGGGTAGGCGTAGAGTATTAGTTTGCGCCCTGCAAAATCAGATATACGTATTTCGTTGCCATTTTCATCGGTGCCAAGTACTTCGGGCAGACGGTCTCCTATTTTCATAATGTTTGGTGTTTTTTTTAATTGAAACAAAGGTATGATTCTTTTTGCAATAATTGCTTTTTAGCAAAAAAAGAGATTGTTCTGTTTTTTGTCCGAACAATCTCTTTTTTAATAATATCTCAAGTCTCGCAAGTAGAAATGCACTGCAAGCAAGTCCATAAATGCGACCTTCCCACGAGGTAAAAATCGGGGTCCGTGCTTATTGTTGGAAGCAATTTGTTAGTTATGAATGCTCCTATCTACTTTTTGTTTGCTTCAACCCATTTGCGAGCGTTGATGAGTGCATCTATCCAAGGTGTAACTTCATCGGCTTTGTGGTCAGATGGATAAGAGCCGCATTGCCATGGGAAGATAGCACGCTCAAGGTGAGGCATCATTGCCAAATGACGACCATTTTTAGAGCAGATGCCAGCCACATTGTACTTAGAGCCATTGGGGTTAGCGGGGTAACCTTCGTAGCCAAATTTGCCTACAATGTTGTATTCGGTTTCAGCGTATGGAAGTGAGAATTTGCCTTCGCCATGTGCCACCCAAACACCAAGTCGGCTACCAGCAAGCGAACTGAGCATTACTGAGTTGTTTTGCGGTATTTCCATTGTCAGATAGATGCTTTCAAACTTATGTGAGTCGTTGTGGAGCATGCGTGGTTTCTGAGCATGTTCGGGGTATACGAGTCCGAGCTCAACCATAAGCTGGCAACCATTGCAGATGCCAAGGCTCAGTGTGTCAGGGCGAGCGTAGAAGTTGTCAAGTGCTTTCTTAGCTTTTTCGTTGTAGAGGAATGCGCCTGCCCAACCTTTGGCCGAGCCAAGTACGTCAGAGTTGGAGAAGCCACCGCAGAAGACTATCATATTGACATCTTCAAGTGTTTCGCGCCCACTGATAAGGTCGGTCATGTGTACATCTTTCACGTCGAAGCCTGCGAGGAAGAGGCTGTATGCCATTTCGCGGTCGCCGTTGACGCCTTTTTCACGTATGATAGCGGCGCGTACACCTGTTTGGTTGCTACGTTTGAGCGCTATGCCACGTGATGCGAGCGAGCCATCAAAGTCTTTTGGCAAGCGGATGTTGAGTGGCTGATTTTTGTAGTTGTTGTAGCGTTCTTTGGCTTTTGCCTCGCCACTTTGCTTGCTGTCGAGCAGATATGATGTTTCGTACCATACATCGCGTAGGTGGTCGATGTCGAAGTGGAGCAATTCACCATCGATGCTAAGAGTAAGCTCACGTTGTTGCTGTGGACGACCGATATATGAATAAGCAACACCTTGAGCTTCAAGTATTTTAGTAACCTTTTGCAAGTCTTTTACCTGAATGACTACGCCCGGATTTTCGCTAAAAAGTGCCTTTACAGGGTCGCCATCGCCAAAGTGCGACACGTCGGCGGTGATGCCGTATGTGGTGTTGGCAAAGTTCATTTCGAGCAGTGTTGTTATCAGACCGCCTGCTGAGATGTCATGTCCGGCAAGTATCAGTCCTTCAGCAACAAGCTGTTGTACTGCGTTGAATGCGCTTATGAAGTAATCAGTATCAGCAATGGTTGGTACGTTGTTGCCAAGTTTGTTGCATACTTGAGCGAATGCGCTACCGCCAAGGCTTAGTTCGCAGTCAGAGAAGTCGATGTGGAGCAAGGCTGTGTTTTCGTCGCGCACGAGTACGGGTTCTACAATTTTGCGCACGTCGGTTACTTCGCCCATAGCCGATATTATTACTGTGCCCGGACTCATAACTTGATCGCCATTGGGATATTTTTGTGTCATGGAGAGCGAGTCTTTGCCAGTAGGTATGTTGATGCCGAGGTCGCACACAAAGTCGCTCATTGTTTCTACGGCTTTGTAGAGGCGAGCATCTTCGCCGCTTTGCTTGCAAGGCCACATCCAGTTGGCTGAGAGCGACACGCCTTTGAGTCCGTGAGCAAGTGGTGCCCAAACTATGTTGGTAAGTGCTTCGGCTACTGAAATAATTGAGCCTGCAGCGGGGTCGACGAGTCCGATGGCTGGTGCATGACCAATTGATGTTGCCATGCCTTTTTTGCCTTCATAGTCGAGGGCTACTGCGCCAAGGTTGTTGAGCGGAAGTTGCAGTTCGCCTGCGTTTTGTTGCTTAGCCACTTTGCCGGTAACTGAGCGGTCGACTTTGTTGGTGAGCCAATCTTTGCAAGCTACGGCTTCAAGTTTGAGCACTTGCTCAAGTTTGCTTATTATCTCTTCTTTGAATGCTTGTGCGTCAACTTTGCTATATGTGTTGTTTACTGTGTTATCTGTCATTATTGTTTTTGGCGGATTGCCAAACATGTCAGATAGCTGCCAGTTGATAGGTGTTGTGCCATCTTTTTGCTCAAAGCGGAATTGCATATCGCCCGTTGTTTTGCCTACTACATACATTGGGGCGCGTTCGCGGTCGCTTACACGTTGCAAGAGGTCGATGTCTTTGTCTTGCATTACAAGTCCCATGCGTTCTTGGCTTTCGTTGCCAACAATTTCTTTGGCTGAGAGTGTTGGGTCGCCTACGGGGAGTTTGTCCATCTGTATTGTGCCGCCTGTTTCTTCTACAAGTTCTGAGAGGCAGTTGAGGTGTCCGCCAGCGCCATGGTCATGTATAGAGACGATAGGATTGTTGTCGCTTTCAACCATAGCTCTGATGGCATTCATTACGCGTTTTTGCATTTCGGGGTTAGAGCGTTGCACTGCGTTGAGTTCTATTTTGTTGCCATATTCGCCCGTTGCTACTGACGAAACAGCGCCGCCACCCATGCCAATACGATAGTTGTCGCCGCCCAAAACTACTACATTTTCGCCTGTTTTTGGGGTTTGCTTCAGAGCGTCTTTTTTCTTGGCGAAGCCAACGCCACCTGCCATCATTATAACTTTGTCGAAGGCAAATTTCTTACCATTTTCTTCGTGTTCAAAGGTGTAGCACGAGCCACAGATGATAGGCTGACCAAATTTATTGCCAAAGTCTGATGCGCCATTTGATGCTTTTATCAGAATTTGTGCTGGTGTTTGGTATAGCCATTGGCGAGCGCTCATGCCTTTTTCCCATGGGCGGTCTTCAGCGAGGCGTGAATATGAGGTCATATAGACAGCGGTGCCAGCCATTGGGAGTGAACCGGTGCCACCAGCTAAGCGGTCGCGTATTTCGCCACCTGTGCCAGTAGCTGCACCGTTGAAAGGTTCAACTGTGGTTGGAAAGTTGTGTGTCTCGGCCTTGAGCGATAGTACGGTGTCGATGTCTTTTGTTTCAAAGAGGCTTGGTTTGTCGCCTTGTTGTGGTGCAAATTGCATAGCTACAGGTCCTTCGAGGAAGGCGACATTGTCTTTGTATGCCGAAACGATATAGTTTGGGTTGGTTTCAGAAGTGCGTTTGATAAGTTTGAAGAGCGAAAGTTCTTTTTCTTCACCATCAATAACAAACGTGCCACCAAAAATCTTATGACGGCAATGCTCTGAGTTTACTTGCGAGAAGCCAAATACTTCAGAGTCAGTAAGTTTTCGACCAAGTCGTTTTGCAAGTCCGTCGAGGTAGTCCATTTCAGGTTCAGAGAGTGCGAGTCCCTCTTTTTCGTTGTAGACGCGTATGTCGTCAATGTAGACGATAGGGTCAGGTTGTTTGTCGATGGTAAAAATCGATTGGTCGAGACCATTGTAGAGCACTTGCAACATTGGGTCGAACGAAGCTTTGTCAGATTCTACGGGGAAATACTCTTCTATGCGTAATATGCCCGTCAAGCCCATGTTTTGTGTAATCTCCACAGCGTTGGTTGACCAAGGTGTAATCATTTCGCGTCGTGGACCAACGAAGTATCCACTGATTTGTTGTGCATCAATCTGCTTTGCATTGCCAAAAAGCCATTCGAGCTTCTTGATGTCGTTGGCAGGCACGTTGGCTGTTGCGTTGACTGCCAATACATTGCCTGTTTCGCTCTTGAAGAACAATACCATTTTCTTAAAATGTTTGTTATTTTATTTTTTATGGAGAATGAAAAAATCCGACGCAAATTTAGTTATTATTTAGTTATAAGTTATATGTAATAAGTGATAAGTTGCATAGACAAAAGGTTAAATAACACGGCTTTTTCATTAATCTTCAAGTCTTATGCTCAAGTTTCACAAGTAAAAACATACTGCAAGCAAGTCCCTATATACGACTTTCCCATTAATCTTACTCAAGTTTCGCAAGTGAGAATGCACAGAAAATAAGCCCTGAAGGGGCGAAAGTGACAGCAATTGTATGTTTCTTTCGCCCCTTCGGGGCTAATATTGTGGATGGCACATAATTAGCAGGGGTTACGCTGCGCTCACCCCTGCCTGTATTCTTTCGATCCTTCGGAGCTACACTTGCGAAAGTTGAGTTGTGTATTTGAGATGCGCCACGGCACGTTTCCGTTGTCGCCCTTTGGGGGGCTTGTAACTTACAACTTTTTATTATCTTTGCACGCATAAATCAATGTCCATATCAAACAAAAGATGCAGCAAAAAATCATCATTCTCGATTTCGGCTCGCAAACTACACAGCTGATTGGTAGGCGTGTACGTGAATTAGACACTTTTTGCGAGATTTTGCCTTACAACAAATTTCCACAAAACGACCCTACTGTAATTGGTGTCATACTGAGTGGTTCGCCATATTCAGTGCACGACCCAGAAGCATTCAAAGTAGACCTGAGTCAGTTTGTTGGCAAAGTGCCAGTGCTTGGAATATGCTATGGCGCACAATTCATCTCGTATGCCAATGGCGGAAAAGTTGAAAAAGCCGATTCGCGCGAATATGGACGCGCCAACCTCACACAGTTTGATAGTCAAAACCCTCTGTTTGCTGGCTTCGAGCCTAACTCACAAGTGTGGATGAGCCATGGCGACACCATAACTGCTATTCCTGACGGCTTTGAGTGTATAGCCTCTACAGCCAATGTGCGCTATGCTGCCTACGCCAGCACCTTGCAACCCATTTGGGCTGTGCAGTTCCACCCTGAAGTGTTTCACTCAGTACAAGGCACGCAACTGCTACGTAACTTTGTAGTAGACATCTGTGGCTCAAAACAAGAGTGGAGCGCAGCCTCATTTATAGACACCACAGTAAACGAACTGCGCCAGCAACTGGGCAATGACCGCGTCATACTTGGCTTGTCAGGTGGCGTAGACTCAAGTGTATGTGCCACACTACTCAATAAAGCTATTGGCAACCGACTTACGTGCATCTTTGTTGATCACGGAATGCTACGCAAAAATGAGTTTAGCAAGGTGATGGATATGTACAACGGTTTGGGACTGAACGTAATAGGCGTAGACGCATCAGACCGTTTCTTCAAAGACTTGGAAGGCGTAACCGACCCCGAACAGAAACGCAAAATAATAGGCAGAGACTTTGTTGAAGTATTCAATGCTGAAGCGCGCAAAATAACTGATGCGAAATGGCTGGCTCAAGGCACAATATACCCAGACCGCATTGAGAGTTTAAACATAACGGGCAAAGTAATAAAAAGTCATCACAATGTAGGCGGATTGCCCGAAGAGATGCACTTAAGCCTCTGTGAACCACTCAAATGGCTTTTCAAAGACGAAGTGCGTCGTGTAGGTCATCAGCTTGGCATACCAGATAGACTCATCAAGCGTCACCCCTTCCCCGGTCCGGGCTTAGCTGTGCGCATATTGGGCGACATTACACGCGAAAAGGTACGCATATTGCAAGATGCTGACGACATATATATCAGTGCAATGGAACAATATGTATGCCCCGATGGAGAATTGCTCTACGACAAGGTTTGGCAAGCTGGTACTGTATTGCTCTCTACAGTAAGATCAGTTGGTGTGATGGGTGACGAACGTACATACGAGCACCCCGTAGCACTGCGCGCTGTAACTTCAACCGATGCAATGACAGCCGACTGGGCTCACTTGCCTTACGACTTTATGGCAAAGGTATCGAACGAAATAATAAACAAAGTGCGAGGTGTCAACCGTGTTTGCTATGACATATCGTCGAAGCCACCAGCAACTATTGAGTGGGAGTAAAAAATGTTTTGATATTCAATATAATACGGATAGCTGCAAGTGTGTGCAACTATCCGTTTTTTTGTATCTTTACTCAAGTTTCGGGAAGTAGGAACGGGCTAAAAACAAGTCCACAAATACGTTTTTTCATTAACTCAACTTTCACAAGTGAAGCAGTTTCGAAGGTGCTACTTTACTTGCGAAAGTTGAACTCTATATTTTCCACCATTTACTAAAAGTCTGATTTTCGTCCAAGAAGAAGGGCTCACCAATCATTGGCGTAAGAAGTTGCCAAGGTTTG
>CAJONN010000014.1 GCA_905235955.1 uncultured Marinilabiliaceae bacterium | reverse complement strand
GTGGCAACAGCGACGAGTTCTTTTTGTTACTTTTTATTTCGCTTCGCTCAATCATCGTTGAGTCTTGCGGAAAGAAAAAGTAAAAGATTAATGAAAAAGTCGTGTTTTGGGGGCTACTTTACTTGCGAAACTTGAGTATATTACATTTGTAAAATCAAAAAAAAGTGGTAATACAACCTAAAAAAACTAACGCACAATGAAAAATCTAAGTAATTTTCTTGCTGACAAGATAGCCATAATACTTCTTGTTGTAGCTACTATGACATTTGCAACATCTTGCGATGATGACGATGATAATGAAGGAGTCAACTACCCATATACAATAACCGTTGACTCTCAA
Source organism: uncultured Marinilabiliaceae bacterium (assembly GCA_905235955.1). Taxonomy (GTDB): domain Bacteria; phylum Bacteroidota; class Bacteroidia; order Bacteroidales; family Marinilabiliaceae; genus W3P20-009. The sequence continues at coordinate 17,411 of CAJONN010000014.1, read as the reverse complement.
AACATCCACTCAGAAGATGCTGAAATAACATTCAAATTAGACACCGAATTAGCCAAAAGAGATGGTGAATATGATGCATATCTATTCTTAATAGGCTTTTACGTCGAAACATCTATTCTGAAGAAATATGGTTTGGAATCTCTCAAAGATTTGATTTTTCACGATGATACATACTATGCTTGGGGTACAAAACAACCAGAGAAATATCAAGAAGTTTGGTCGTATGTAGGGTGCACAGGCAAGCGAGAAATAATCGATAAAGGTATACTAAAAGAATACGTATTCAAACTCGATTATTTGGAGTCCAATACAGAGTATTCATACGTATTTTTTTATGATGCTCATGACTATGCCAGATGGACAGAAGAAGATGAAGATGAAGTTGACAGACTTGAAATACTATACCATGACATTGAAGATGGCTATGTAAGTGGTTATAGCGATAAAGAGTATAAAGAGATAAAAAACAAGTTTAATGTCATATATAGCAAAGCTCAAATAGCAGAGGGTGTAACTGACGATAAAACATTCACTACTACAAAATAACAACTCAAGTTTCGCAAGTGAAAAACTAATGAAAAAGCCGTGTTTGAAAATTTGTTTGTAGTACATTTTTACTTGCGAAACTTAAGTCATTCATAATAAATTAATATCTTTGTGCCAACTTTTGAACAAAAAAACACAAAATAAGAAAAGTCATGATTCTAATTGACAACTACAACTTCAAAGGCAAAAAAGCAATCATTCGTGTTGACTTCAACGTACCTTTGAACAAAGAAACTGGTGAAGTTTCTGACGACACTCGCATCCGCGGTGCCCTCCCAACCATCAAAAAAGTTATCGCCGATGGTGGCGCAGCTATCTTGGTAAGCCACATGGGTAAGCCTAAAAACGTTGACCCACATGAGGGCGACCCAAAATTCTCACTGAAACAAATAGTTTCAGCTATAGAAAAATATTTGGGCAAAATACAGTTTGCTGACGACTGCGCAGCTGCTGATGAGGCTGCTAAAAACCTCAAACCCGGCGAAATCCTCCTCTTGCAAAACCTCCGCTACTACGCTGAGGAAGAAGGCAAGCCACGTGGTATAGAAAAAGACGACCCCAAATATGAAGATGCTAAGAAAGAAATCAAGACTAAGCAAAAAGAATTTGCTAAGAAACTTGCTTCTTACGCTGACGTTTATGTAAACGACGCATTCGGTACTGCTCACCGTAAGCATGCTTCTACTGCCGTCATAGCAGACTTCTTCGCTGACGACGCTAAAATGTTCGGCTTCCTCATCAACAAAGAAGTTGAAGCAATGGACAAAGTGCTCAAAAGCGCACAAAAACCATTCACCGCTATCATGGGTGGTGCTAAGGTTTCTGACAAAATCAACATTATCAACAACCTCCTCGACCGTGTTGACAACCTCATCATCGGTGGCGGCATGACCTATACCTTCATCAAAGCATTGGGTGGCAAAATTGGTAACTCACTCTGCGAAGAAGATCGCCTCGACGTAGCAAAAGAAGTCCTCGCTAAAGCTAAAGAAAAAGGCGTTAAACTGCTCCTTCCTGTTGATGCCGTAAACGCTGATAAATTCGACAAAGATGCCAACAGCAACATAAGCAAAGCCAACGAAACACCTGACGGCTGGATGGGCTTGGATATTGCTGACGAATCTATCAAACTCTTCTCTGAAACTATTGCCAACAGCAAAACAGTGCTCTGGAACGGTCCTATGGGCGTATTCGAGTTCGACAAATTTGCTAAAGGTACATCAGCCATAGCTCAGGCAGTAGCCAACGCTACTCAGAACAATGGTGCCTTCACACTCATTGGTGGTGGCGACTCAGTTGCCGCTATCAACAAAAACAAACTTGCCGACAAAGTTTCATACGTATCGACAGGTGGTGGCGCAATGCTCGAATACATGGAAGGCAAAATCCTCCCAGGTATCGCAGCTATTCGTGGCGACAAATAATATCTGATCTAAATATTTTTTAGAAACGATAAAATTCTCAGAGCGTTGTTCACTGTCAGCTTCCTGACCAGAACAACGCTCTGTTTTTTGTTTTAAGTTCTAACCTTTGCGCTGTCGTTTATTCACAATAATTTTATATCTTAGCTCTCCCAATGGATTTATCAGATATAAAAACAACAATCATAGCCTTAGAAACATTGGCTGATCAAGGCCGACTTCATGAGCTAATGTCAGAGCTGCGCAACAAAACATCGTGGTCAGCATCTGGCCTCGATGATAAGTTGGCAAGCGTAGAATATACCTATTCATCGCTACTCGAATTCTACAAAAACAGCAGCACCGACCCACAGCGCAACCTCATTTATAGCAAAGTCCTCACTGATCTCTACAACATAATATATCAATGGGCTGACATTGAAGCCATCAAAACTGACTCAATTCACATACGCTATCGCAATCAGAAAAACCTCTTGCCCACCGAAGCTACAATGTATATAGCCTCCTACTTCAAAAGCAAGAGCCTATTCGACCAAATGCCACAACCTGCCACATTGCCAGTTGAAATGGAACTGACTATGCGACACCTATTTGATATAGTTTGGTCATTCATGCCCAATAGCGAACTTTGCAACACCATTGCAGACTTCATAAACAATACCGAAGCTCGCACCGAAGACCGCACACTAATACTCGGAGCAATAATATTAGCCGCCTCGCAACGCTTCATTCCGCAATACATAGCAATGCTATTCTCGCTTTCTGATGCACAAAACAACACAATACGCTCAAAAGCTATAGCCGGCGCAATGCTATGTGTAGTGAAACATGCTGACCGTATAAAAAACGAAAACCAACTTTGGGCACAATGGACAAGCATGATGAACAGTATGCCACACAAGCGCGACCTCACAATAGCCTTGATGGCAATACTCAAAACAGTGCAAACGAGCGATATAACAGAAAAAATGCTCACCGATGTTACCCCAACCATACTATCAGTCAAAAATAACAAAGGACTGCACTCACTACACGAAATAGATTGGGACGAAATGACAGGCGAAGACAAACACCTCAAAAAAAGCCTCAACAAGCTAATGAAGTGGCAAATGGAAGGTGCTGACGTATTCCTGTCAACATTCTCGCATCTGAAAGATTACAAATTCTTTATAGAAATAAGCAGTTGGCTTATGCCTTTTGACGAATGCAATGCCGCACTCGTCAAAGCACTTGAAGCCATACCTATAATCTATCGCAAATCATTTCTTGAAGGCGTCAGATTGGCACCAGTACTCTGCGAATCAGACAAATACTCAATATTAATGTCGTTTTCATTCATCCCAACCACTTCGCGCGAAAGCATCTGCGAAATGTACACTCGCGAACTCGAAGCCGTAACTGAAGCCAACGACAACAACGACCTCTCATTCGGTTCGCATCAGTGCATTGCCGACCAGTATATTCGCGACCTCTATCGCCTCTTCTACGTCTATCCACGCCGCAAAGAATTTGTCAATCCATTCGAAGCATTGTCACAATTCTTGTCCAGTGACCTATTTCACATCTCATTCTTACCCACCGAGCGCGAAATATTGGCCGACTATATGGGGCATCAGTCGCAATACACCATAGCCAAAAACATATATTTAGGCGTAAAGCCCGAACAAGAAACTGCACAATACATCAAAAAACTCATCTTCTGCTATATGGCCGAAGATAACTGTCAGCAAGCACTCACACTGCTACAAAAACTTGAATGCATCAGCGGACAAACAACATGGAGCCTCAAAATGCGCGCCCGTTGCTACCGCTTTTTGCAACTTACTGACAACGAAGCACAATGCCTCTCAGAACTTATAGCCCTCGATACCACCAACATCGAACTAAAACAACAACTATCTGACTGTTACGCCAGAGCAAACCTATATGCCAAAGCCTTGCAACTGATGTATGAAATAGACTACTTGCAACCAACTGCCACAACAGCATACAAAGTAGCCAACTACATGCTCATAGTAGGCAAAGGAGCCGATGCCATACGCTACATATCGCGCACCGACGCAACCAACCCACAGCACCTCACAATAGCTGCCTACGTATATCTGTGCGCTCATAATACAACAGCTGCCATCGAAGCACTAGAAAAAACAGAAAATCACGCATCAATCGACGCTTGTGCTGACTATGCACGCTATCGTCTCTCGTTCGATGCCAACAACATATCACTTCACGACTTGAAATTTCTTACCGACATAGTAGCCAAATAAAAAAATATAGCACTCATGCAAACAAACAAATGGTATACAACAAATAAAATAATAAACGACCCCGTACATGGCTTTATGACCATTGAGTATAAGCTATTGCTCGATATACTTGACCACCCATGGATGCAACGAATGCGCCGAATACGCCAACTTGGTATGACCAACCTCGTATTCCCCGGAGCACAACATACCCGATTCCAACACGCATTGGGTGCTATGCACCTTATGAGGCTTGCTATGGATACACTGCTCTACAAAGGCACACTCATAACTGAAGACGAACAACGCGCAGCTATGGCAGCTATGCTCTTGCACGACGTTGGTCACGGACCATTCTCACATGCATTAGAGCACAGTATAGTTGCAGGCATCAGCCACGAAGAAATATCAATGATATTGATGGAGCGAATGAATAACCAAATGGGTGGTCGCCTCGACCGTTGCCTCAACGTATTCCAAGGACAATGCAAGCCATTTCTCCATCAGCTCATATCAAGCCAGCTCGACACTGACCGCCTTGACTACCTCAAGCGCGATAGCTTCTATACAGGCGTGTCAGAAGGTACAATAGGCTCTGAACGCATCATCAAAATGCTCGATGTATGCAACGACCAACTTGTAGTTGAAGCCAAAGGCATATATTCAATAGAAAAATTCCTCATAGCTCGCCGCCTAATGTATTGGCAAGTATATTTGCACAAAACAGTAATAGCCGCCGAACGCATGCTAATACAAATATTGCGCCGAGCCAAAAACCTATCGCGCCAAGGCAAAACGCCATTTGCAGCACCACAATTGCAATTCTTCCTCGAAAACGAAATAGATACATCTAACTTCGACGAATACGAAACCATACGCAACTTCACCATGCTCGACGATAGCGACATTATGTCAGCTATCAAAGTATGGTCGCTCTCTGAAGATCGCACACTTGCCACACTCTGCACATGGTTCCTCAACCGCCGACTATTCCACATCGAAGAGAGCAACACACGCTTCGCTGACGCACAAATTGACGACCTGCGCCAACGCGCTCAGAAAGCTCTCAAAATAGATATCAACGAAACCAACTACTTTGTGCTTATGGGGCAAGTAACAAGCAATACCTACAACATATACAAAGACCGCATCAACATCAAAGTAGACGACAATACCATCAACGACATCTCAGATATGTCTGAACTCAACTTAGAAATATTGGGCGACAAAGACACCAAATGGTACTTGTGCTATCCGCGAGGAATATAGGTTTTTACTCAACTTTTGCAAGTAAAGTAGCCTCGAATGGGCAAAATGTTATAGGCAATAGGTGTAGCGCAGTGGCTCTTTCATATAACCAACAAATAGCCTTCAAACAAATAGCACGAAACCTGATAGACCTCGTAGAAACGTGGCGTGCCACGTCTAAATATACCCCAAAAGTTTTTTGTCCAACTTTTGGGGTTCACCTCAATGGCGCGTCTTTACAATCCTAAGCGGCGAAAGATTTAATACACAACAATTCTATCGCTCATTTTTTGGGGGCTTATTTTTACAATATTTCTTGAGTAAAAGTAAAAGAAGAAAAGTTTTAAAAAGAAAGAGCCGTGTCATTAACATTGTTTTAGAAAAAATAAATTTGCATATTTGTAAAAGTTTAAATGAAAAATCAATATGGGTTTTTGGAACAAATTATTCCCGCACAAAGAGATAATAGACAATCAGAAAGTTAGCAACTACACTGAAGTGTCTGATTTTGTAAACGACAACATCATCGACGTAAAACGTCTGCTGTCGTCAACCGGCTACAACGACAGACATCGTCGCTTAGTCGACCTCGCTCAAATGTGCGATTGCCACGTAATGCTACTATGTCAAAAAATAGCCAATCAAGAGAAATTTGTTGTTGTTGAAGCATCAGATCGCACCTTCAACGCAATCGACCGCTCGTTCAAGTGGCAACACAGCTTGCCTGCTGGATCCTCTGACGCAGCAGCTATGCTCAGTTCGCTCCCACTGCCCAAAATAGGCGCTACAGGTTTTATCTCTGTGCCAATCAAAAACCAAAAAAACATCCAAACTGGCATGTTGCTTGGCTTGTCGCTCAACGCCATAAACGACATCGACTCAAAAACACGCCTATTGCACCTCATGGCACCATTCTTCGATGCCGAAGTAGAGGTGATGAAACTTAGGCAAGACAAATTGCAATGCGAACAACGTATATCGTCGCTACGTCAAAACATAGAGGTGATGAGCAACGATATGAAAATAGAAAAAGAAAAATCGGCTGAAAATAAAGAACTTAAATCGATATTTCTTACCAACCTTTCGCACGAAATACGCACGCCAATGAACGTGATAATGGGCTTCACTGACCTGCTCGATACAGTAACCGACGAAGCTCAAAAACACGAATTTGTTACCGTCATAAAGCAAAACTGCGAAACACTGCTCAAGGTCATCGACAACCTAATAGATATATCAAAGTTGCAATCGTCGTATATGTTCAAAGCCTCATCACCATTGCAACTCAACGACCTGCTCGACAAGATAAAAAGTCAAACAATAAGCAAACTTGTCGACATGAACAAAAAAGACATTAGCGTAGAAACATCCTATGCAATGGAAAGCCCCAACGACACCATTTGGAACAGCGAAGAGATAATAACCAAAACCATAGAACAGCTACTCGACAACGCTTGCAAATTTACCGAAAAAGGTAAAATATCGTTTGGCTATACATTTGATCATAAAGATGTTACATTCTATGTGCGCGATACAGGTTGTGGTATAAAAAGCGGCGAAGAAGACAATATATTCAATATGTTTAGCGTTGCCGACAACTCACTTATTCGACAGACAACAGGCACTGGCATCGGATTGGCAGTAGCTCGAAAATATATAGAACTTACCAACGGCAAAATTTGGTGTGACACTGGCTACAAGGGTGGCGCTTGTTTCTACTTTACCATTCCGATAGAAAAATTATAAAAACTCAAGAAAATCTACATTCCACTATGAATACACTGCCCATATACAAAAGCGACTCATGGCTCGAACCATACGCCAACATCATCAACGACCGACACAAAAAAATACTCAATAAAATAGAAGATATAAAGGTCGACTTCGGTTCGCTCGAAGAGTTCGCCTTGGCTCATGAATACTACGGACTACATCGCACAAGCAACGGATGGATATTCAGAGAATGGGCACCCAATGCCACAAAAATATTCCTTATTGGCGAATTCTCATCTTGGCAAGAAAAACCAGAATATGAACTACACCGCATAGAGTTTGGCAACTGGGAAATAAAACTACCACTAAAAGCCCTCAAACACGCTGACAAATACAAACTTTCAGTGCATTGGAACAATGGGCAAGGAGAACGCATACCAGCCTATGTGCGTCGAGTTGTACAAAACAACGACACAAAACTCTTCGATGCACAAGTATGGCAGCCCGAACAACCTTTTGAGTGGACCGACCAAAACTTCAAAATAGACACTAAGCAACCTCGTCTCATATACGAAGCACACATAGGTATGAGTGGCGAAACTGAAGGCGTTGCCACTTACGACGACTTCCGCCGTAATGTATTGCCACACGTAATAGCCACAGGCTACAATACATTGCAGCTTATGGCCATACAAGAACACCCTTACTACGGCAGTTTTGGCTACCACGTGAGCAACTTCTTTGCAGCCTCATCCAGATTTGGTACACCTGAAGACCTCAAGCGCCTCATCAACGAAGCACACAACGCAGGCATAGCCGTAATAATGGACATAGTGCACTCGCATGCAGTAAAAAACGAAAACGAAGGACTCTCAAAATTCGATGGCACCACCGACCTCTATTTCCATTATGGCGAACGTGGCAACCATCCCGCATGGGACAGCCGATGCTTCAACTATGGGCGAATTGAAACACTGCGCCTACTGCTCAGCAATGACCGTTTCTGGATCGATGAATATCACTTCGACGGCTACCGCTTCGATGGCGTAACAAGCATGCTCTACTATGACCACGGACTCGGCAAAGACTTTACATGTTATGCCGACTACTTTCGTGCCAACGAAGACGAAGACGCCATAATATATCTGGCACTTGCCAATATACTAATTCATAGCATAAAACCACAAGCTATAACCATAGCCGAAGAGATGAGCGGCTTCCCCGGCATAGCTGGCGATATTGATGCTGGCGGACTTGGTTTCGACCTACGTCTATCTATGGGCATACCTGATTATTGGATAAAACTAATAAAAGAAACACCCGACGAAAAATGGCCAGTAGGCAAAATATTCTATGAGCTACAACAACATCGCCCAGAAGAAAAAACCATAAACTACGCCGAAAGTCATGACCAAGCCCTAGTTGGCGACAAAACTATCATCTTCCGCCTCATCGACAAAGATATGTATACTGACATGAACTGCGAGAGCCACAACCTCACCGTAGAACGAGGCATAGCACTACACAAGATGATACGTCTGATAACACTCTTCACCGCCAATGGAGGCTACCTCACCTTTATGGGCAACGAATTCGGACACCCAGAGTGGATTGACTTTCCGCGCGAAGGCAACGGATGGAGCTACAAATATGCTCGCCGTCAATGGAACCTTGCCAAAGCCGACTATCTGCGCTACCACTTCTTGCTCGACTTTGAGGTCGAAATGCTCAAGCTGTTCAAAGAAGTGCCACAACCTAGCTATCCATATCGCCTCTATGACTATGACGGCACACAAGTACTTGCATTTATGCGTGGCGACTTGCTACTTGTTTTCAACTTTAGTCCAAACAACTCATACACCAACTACGGCATTCCAGTGCCCAAAGGTCGATACAATATAGTACTCTCTACTGACGAAGGTCGTTTCAACGGCTTCGACCGCAACGATATGTACTTTGTATTCTACACACAAACCGAAGGCGACCGCGATGTGTTACATCTATACCTACCTTCGCGCTCGGCTATAGTATTGAAAAAGAGAGATATAGTAAGGATAAGATAAAAATATATACCCACAGACAACAACATGACACAAGTATTATCAGCATCAGAGTTGCAAGACGAAAGCAATATCTACAAAGAGGAACTTACATCGAGCATATCAGCTCACGTGCGTTCTATCTTGGGCTTGATGAACGAAAATCCGGAACGTGAAGGATTGCAAAAAACCCCCGAACGTGTAGCCAAAGCAATGCAATTTCTGCTCAAAGGCTACAACGAAGACCCCGAAGAGATATTGCGTGCTGCTACATTTCATGAGCCTTATAGGCAAATGATTGTAGTGAAAGACATTGAGATATATTCGCTTTGTGAACATCACATGCTTCCATTCTTTGGCAAAGCACACATAGGCTACATACCTCGCGACCACATCACAGGATTGAGCAAATTGCCTCGAGTAGTAGATGCCTACGCGCGTCGTTTGCAAGTGCAAGAACGCTTAACAACACAGATAAAAGATTGTATACAGAAAACACTCAATCCGCTTGGTGTAGCCGTTGTAATTGAAGCACAACACATGTGTATGCAGATGCGAGGCGTGCAAAAACAACATTCATTTACCACAACAAGTGACTTTACAGGAGCTTTTGCTAACAATATTGCCACTCGCGAAGAATTTTTTAACATTATTGGACGTAATATGCATTAGTTTAAACTATTCAAATAATCTTGTATAGTTAATCTAAGTATTTCTGATTTTGTTAAATATCTTGCTAATGAAAAAGCCGTGTTTAGGAACTTGTTTGCAGAACATTTCTACTTGCGAAACTTGAGATATTAAATGAAAGAGCCGTGGAACTTACCTCCCACGGCTCTGCAAAACTTTTAGGAAATATTAAAGCTATGTTGTAAATTTGCTACATTATAATCATAACACACCAATATGAAAAAACTTATATCGTCAGTTTTGTTTGTTGCAACAACAATTGCAACACTCTGTTCGTGCGAAAAACAAACAACAACACAAAACTCTGATGCATTCAAACCAAGTGTAACAGGCCGAAACGGCGAAGTGCTTGTAGTTATCAACGACGACATAAAATCAGACACAGCTGGCAGATATTTAGCAAGCATACTCACCGAAAACGTCTTAGGCTTGTCGGCTCCAGAACCACTTTTCGATATGCAAACTGTGCCACACGGCTACTTCAACGATGTGATGAGCACCTTCCGAAATATCATCGACGTAGTTGTAAACGACACCATTAGCACCAACACAGTGGCTTGCTACAACAATATGTGGGCACAACCACAAGCCTACATTAGTATACGAGCTAACAACAAAAAAGCCCTTTTGCCACTCATCGAAAGCAATCATATCAAGATAGTTAGCTTCATAACCAAGTTGGAACGCGACCGCCAAATAGCCTACAACAAACGAGTGCCACACATAGCACTATGCGAAGAAATAGCTAAGCAATGGGGCGTAACGCTTTCTATCCCAAATACATTTAGCCGGTGTAGTCCCAAAAACAAAACCGATATGTCGTGGGTAAGAATAGACACCGATGAATCGAACATCAACCTTTTGATTTATAGCTTGCCTTATGTTGATGAAAGTTCGCTTACTATACCATACCTACTTAGCCAACGCGACTCGCTACTCAAAGCCAATATTGAAGGTCCGGCAGGCTCATATATGTGCACTGAAACACGCTTCGGACTCGACGAAATAGTCTATAATAGTGGCAAATACAATGGTATGGACATAGCTGAATTGCGCGGATTATGGCGCATGGAAGGTTATGCTATGGGTGGCCCATTTCTGTTGCGTGCACATCATGACACTATCAACAATCGTATCATAGTTACTGATGGCTTTGTATACTATCCCAGCAAAGACAAAAAACGCAATCTCATAAGGCAACTTGAAGCCATAATGTACACACTTACAGTGAATAACAACGAATAAAATCCATCACACGAATATATACCAATGGAAGAAGAACAGAAAATAAAAATAGGAATAACGCAAGGCGATGTAAACGGCATTGGCTACGAAATGATATTGAAAACTCTTTCAGAACCAGATATATGCGAACATTTTACAGCCATCATCTATGGTTCGCCCAAAGCTGCTGCCTATCATCGCAAAATGCTCAACATACAAAATTTTAGCATCAATAGCATCAAAGAGGCGCAAGAGGCACACCCTAAGCGCGTCAACATTGTAACTTCGGGCGACGATAACATTCATGTTGAAATAGGCAAAAAAAGTCAGTTTGCTGAAGAGGCTGCCAATATTGCACTCAACACCGCCAAAGCCGACCTTGAAGCTGGCAAGATAGATGCTTTGGTTTGTGCTCCAATGAATGGTAATGCTCTGAGCAATAAGGGTTTGAAACTTTACATTAGCAACAAACTCAAAATAGGCGTTGTTGCAGAAAATGTAGCTTTTGCCAACGTTGCACAATACATTAGCACTGAGCGTATTGCTGATGCTATTCGCATTATAGACAAGACACTGAAGCAAGACTTCACCATTCGTCGTCCACGCATTGCTGTGCTTAGCCTCAACCCTGAAGGACAAACAGGCGAAACTGAAGAAAACATCATTGCACCAGCCATCAATGCCGTTAGCGATGAGAAAATATATGCTATGGGTCCATATACCGCCGATGCTCTCTTTGGCAATGGCGATGCTTATAAGTTTGATGCTGTCTTAGCAATGTACTACGACCAAGGTGTTGCACCTCTCAAGGCTTTAGCGTCAGACAACGGTGCTATTTTTACTGCCGGAATCGACAATATCATCACTGCACCTATCAATGGCGTAGAATATAGCATTGCCGGACAAGATGTGGCTCCGTGCGACTCGTTCAGAAACGCTCTCTACTTAGCTATCGATACCTATCGCAATCGTAAGAACAATAAAGAGTTGGCTGCCAACCCAATGCTTACACATATCAACAACGAAACTGAGCGAAACGCATAGTTTTTTAGCTATAAAATAAAACAGATATGATACAGATTTTGCTTGGCAAAACAACAAATCTGTGTCATATCTGTTTTTATTAGTGTGTATTACATTTCAATATGATACACTTACTTCATCAATCAGTGGTCTTACCCTGTCGGCTATCTCGTCTAAGCGCTTTTTGTCAACCTTTTGCATACCTTGTAGCGGTGTTTCGCGGTCGATGGTATAAATCATTACACGTGGCGGACTGATGCGTTTGATACACTCTATCCACGCATCTACCTCTGCATCGGTTGAGTTGTCATATTGCACACCGTTGAGGCTCCACCGAGCAAACATTGTTTGTATAGCCAAGTTGCTGCCAAACTGCGATATTTGTTCAATAGTTTTTTCTGTAGAATAGGTATAATTGGGGCGGTCGAGCATTGCTACAGTTGCTTCAAAAGCTGAGTCTATTTTCAAAATATTGTCATCGATGCGGCGCAGTGCCTCTACCACATGCACATCGTTGAGGCGCGAAGCATTTGAGAGTACAGCTACCCGTGCCGTGGGGCAAAACTTGTCGCGTAGCAGCAATGTATCATCTATGATGTCAGCAAATTGCGGATGAAGGGTAGGTTCGCCATTGCCAGCAAATGTTATCACGTCAGGCAATTTGCCATTGTTGTGCATTTCAGTAAGTTTTTGGTGCAATTGTTTCTTTACCTCTTCACGTGTTGGCAACTGTGCTTTGCCATTTGCTTTCTGACCAAAACCACATTCGCAATAGATGCAGTCAAACGAACACAACTTACGGTCGTTGGGTAGCAAATTTACTCCCAGCGACACTCCTAACCGACGACTATGCACAGGACCAAATATCGTCTTGTCGAATAGAAATGTAGGCATTTTATAAACTTTTCTCCAATCTGATTTTATTAGTGTTGAGAATACTCTCGCCAATGGCTTGCGGATAGTTGAGATATATTTCGTAGAATTTTACTAACTCAAAATATGTAAGCCTTACTTTTGTTTGTTTCATCAGATAACTGCGTATGCTACTATCAGCATTTGAGTGTAAATCAGTTATTTGTAAACCTTTTATTTTTAGATAATAATCAAGTATCTCGTCACGTGTGAAACGTCCATGAGTCATCTCATCAATGTCGTTTATCGTATTTTCCATCTGTTCATCGCCCGAAGGAAATAGTATTTTGATGAGACGGACGATGGCTTCGTTTTCTAACCAACGAAAATAAAAATTACGTGCAATAAAAAATATTGCTATAAAGACACATAATATGAGTAAGAGTTCTAAAAACATCTGTTTTTGGCATAACCATATAAACATTTGATTGATACGTCATAAAGTTGTCATTGTTACATACGAAATGTTAATTTTTTATTGTACTGAAGCCAAATTGTTGCATTTTTTCGCACAGATACTCTTGTTCTGCCTGTCCGTAGGTTGGTATGAGTATTGCCGTTTTGTTGAGTGCAACAATATCCATTATGGTAGAATAACCTGAGCGGCAATATATATGCTCAGCATTCTCTATGCATTGCGCTAAGTGTGAGGAGTGTGTGTGGTGTTTCCCATCGAATATTATTTTTGTGCCTTCCATCTTTGCAAAAAGCTTTTCTATCTGTTTTTGCATCAGTGTGCGTTGCGGTTCCGGACCGGAGATGATGGCAAGATGATTTATTTTATTGTTGTTTAATGTTTTGTTATTCAGTGGTTTGAGTCTTGATAGTAATCCGATGGTTCTGACGGGTATGTTGATGTATTGCGGATTGGCAAGTCTGCCAGCTAAGCCATTTGGAAATTCTTTGATGTCGGGCACCCAAACTTCGTCGAATTTGTTTATTAGCTTTGCTAAACATTTAGCAAACAGTCTGTTAAACCATTCTGGAGCCCACATTGCCGTGATGGGTGCAAGCTGATGTGTAACCAAAATGTTTTTGCATTTGCTACTTCGCACTCCATATCTATTGTCAGATACTATTAGGTCAAAATGCTCAGTTTCTTGCAGTTTGCACATTTGCTGCCATTCTTTGGCTATGCACCACACAAAATATGGTACTTGCATAGTTATAGCTATCCATTGTGGTAAATAGCGGAAGAAAAATGGTGAGAAACTTTTAAGTTGTAAACATCTAAGTTGTGGAAAATCAGCAGAAAGCATGTTTATAGAATTGCCACTTCCTGCCAAAACAACTTCATCGCCTTTGGCTAAAAATTTGCTCACCAAAGCAGAGGAACGTGTTGCATGACCAAGTCCCCAATCGAGTGGCGAAACTAATATTTTCATAGTGGCAAATATATAAAAAGGATAGAAAGAATTTTACTTCTCTCTATCCGTGTGAATTTTATTGCTTAAAATTTCAAAACTTATTTCAGCGCAATATTTACTATTTTGCCCGGAACAACAATAACTTTAGCTATTGTCTTTCCTTCCAAATATTTCTGCGACTGTTCGTTTTCGAGAACTACTTTCTCTACAGCAGCTTTGTCTAAGCTTAGTGGCAGTTCGAGCATGAAGCGTGTTTTGCCGTTGAATGAGATAGGGTAGTTGAACGAATTCTCTACCAAATTTTTCTCATCAAAGATAGGCCATTGGGCATCAAGTACTGTTGTAGTGTGACCAAGCTGATGCCATAGCTCTTCGGCAATGTGAGGCGCAAATGGCGTGAGCAACACAACAATAGGTTCAAATATTTCGCGTTTGTTGCATTTGAGGTCGCTGAGTTCGTTGAGCAGTATCATAAATTGACTCACGCATGTGTTGAACGAAAAATGCTCTATGTCGTTGCCAATTTTCTTTATGGTTTTGTGTAGTGCTTTCAGCTCTTTGGCATCGGCTTTAGCGTCTGTCAGTTCGCCATCAAATACACGCCAAAGTTTTTTCAAGAACTTATGCACGCCGTCGATGCCGTTGGTGTCCCAAGGTTTCGAGAGCTCAATAGGTCCGAGGAACATCTCGTACATGCGCAATGTGTCGGCACCATATTTCTCAACAATCATGTCGGGATTCACCACGTTGAACATCGATTTCGACATTTTTTCTACCGCCCAATCGCAAACATATTTGCCATCTTCGAGCTCAAACTCAGCGTTTTCGAACTCTGGACGCCATTTGCGGAAGGCATCAAGGTCGAGAATGTCGTTTTGCACAATGTTCACATCCACGTGGATGCGCGTCGTCTCGTATTTGTCTTTCAGCCCAAGCGACACAAATTTGTTCGTGCCGTTGATGCGATAAACAAAGTTTGAACGACCTTGTATCATGCCCTGATTTATAAGCTTTTTGAATGGCTCTTCTTGGCAAACAACGCCGAGGTCGAAGAGGAATTTGTTCCAAAAACGGCTGTAGATGAGGTGACCTGTGGCATGCTCCGAACCGCCGAGATACAAATCGACATTTTGCCAATATTTATTCACATCGGCATCAACGAGAGCCTTGTCGTTGAGCGGGTCCATATAGCGCAGGTAGTAGGCCGACGAACCAGCAAAACCGGGCATCGTGTTGAGCTCGAGTGGGAATATCGTTTTGTTGTCTATCAGGTTGGTATCCACTATTTTAGCGTTCTTCTCGTCCCAAGCCCAAGTCTGTGCATGACCGAGAGGAGGCTCGCCACTTTCTGTTGGTAAGAATTTATCAACTTCGGGCAATTCGAGCGGAAGTTTATCCGCCGGAATCATATAAGGCATACCATTTTTATAATATACGGGGAATGGCTCGCCCCAGTAGCGTTGACGCGAGAAGATGGCGTCGCGCAGACGATAATTCACCTTGATGCGACCAAGCTTGTGTTCTTTCACATATTTCTTGGTAGCTGCGATTGCCTCTTTTACGGTTAATCCGTTGAGGCTGAAGTCGATATAAGGCTTGACGTCGGCACGAGGCGAGTTGCTCACAATGCCCTCTTTGGCGTCGTAGCTCTGTTCGCTAACGTCTGCGCCTTCGATGAGCGGAATGATAGGCAGGTTGAAATGCTTAGCAAATGCGTAGTCGCGGCTGTCGTGGGCTGGCACTGCCATGATGGCGCCTGTGCCGTAGCCAGCAAGTACATATTCGCTCACCCAAATTGGAATGGCCTCGCCAGTGAATGGGTTGATGGCATACGAGCCGGTGAAGACGCCCGTTACTTTGCGGTCGCTAATGCGGTCGCGCTCAGTGCGTTTCTTCACATATTGAATATATTCGTCAACCTCTTTTTTCTGCTCGGCGGTGGTAACCTGTGCCACGTAGTCGCTCTCGGGTGCAAGCACCATAAATGTTACGCCAAACATCGTGTCGGCGCGTGTGGTGAAGATGGTGAATTTCACGTCGGAATCTTTCACCGAAAATTCCACTTCGGTACCTTCCGAGCGTCCAATCCAGTTTTTCTGCGTCTCTTTTATCGACTCGCTCCAGTCTATCGTCTCCAGTCCGTCGAGCAGGCGCTGAGCGTAGGCACTCACGCGCAAGCACCATTGGCGCATCTTTTTCTGCACAACTGGATAGCCACCGCGCACCGACACGCCATCTACAACCTCGTCGTTGGCGAGCACCGTGCCAAGTTTCGGACACCAGTTCACCATCGTGTCGCCGAGGTATGCAAGGCGATAATTCATAAGCACATGCTGTTTTTTCGCCTCGTCCCACGAGTTCCATTCGTCGGCGGTGAAGATGAGCTCTTCTGAGCAAGCCACCTTTATTGCGCCGCCGTCGTCGCTCAGCGAACCTTTGGTCTCGAAGCGCTTCACAAGTTTCTCTATCGGCATCGCCTTCTGCTCTTTGTTGCAGTAGAACGAGTTGAACATCTGTTGGAATGCCCACTGCGTCCACTTGTAATATTTCGGGTCGCAGGTGCGCACCTCGCGGTCCCAGTCGAAGCAGAAACCGATTTTATCGAGTTGCTCGCGATAACGAGCTATATTTTTTGTGGTTGTAACTGCCGGATGCTGACCGGTTTGAATGGCATATTGCTCGGCAGGCAATCCGTAGGCATCGTAGCCCATTGGGTGCAGCACGTTGAAGCCGTTGAGGCGCTTGTAGCGAGCAAAAATGTCGCTTGCGATGTAGCCAAGCGGGTGTCCCACGTGCAGTCCCGCTCCCGACGGATAGGGAAACATATCGAGGACGTAAAATTTAGGCTTTTGTTGGTCGGTGCTGACCTTATAGACGTTGTTGTCGGACCAATATTTCTTCCATTTGGTCTCGATGTCTTTGAAATTATATTCCATTGTTTTTCTATTTGCGCAAATAAAATCGGCTGCAAAGATACTAATT
>CAJONN010000013.1 GCA_905235955.1 uncultured Marinilabiliaceae bacterium | reverse complement strand
AGAGAAAAACGCCTCCAAGAAGGAAGAAAATTTACGTTCAAACATAGCTCTATATTTTACACTATGCAAATATGCTAATTTTTAGCACATTAGACAAACCTGTGTCATTTTTTCCATATAAATAAGGGGCTATTTTGTCATTTTTTCCATAAAAATAGATGGGTGTTTTGTCATTTTTCCCATAAAATCTGATGGGTGTTTTGTCATTTTTTCTATAGAATTATGCGGGGGAGGTTTCGGGAACATAAATATAACTTCGGCAAAAAAAACGATTTATTGCCGAAGTTATATGGGGAGTACATTATATATACAGACTATGAAAATTTCAGCGCGTTACACAAAAACGCGTCATTTCCTATACTTTTTGCTAAACAAGTCGGAATGTGTGCCGGTATTGAGCATAACGAGGATAAGCTCTTGGTCGTGAATTTCCCAAATGAGCAACCAATCGGGCTGTATGTGGCATTCCCATTGACCTTTGCGGTCGCCACTTAGGATGTGTGCGCGATATTTTTCTGGTAGTTTTCCTTCGGTAGAGAGAATACGGATAGCCTCACGCAGCAAATCCATGTTATAGCCTCGTTTTTCGCATTGTCGCATCTCACGCTTAAACTCGCCCGTGTATCGTATTGTGTACCTTGCCATTAGCCTAAAATCTGCTTAAACAAATCATCAACATCCTTTGCTTCATACACATCATACACACGCCCTTCGTCGAGGTCGCGCAACGAGCGTTCGTAGGATGAGATGCGTTTGCCGCGCGGAACGGTGATTTTGCCCACACCACGCATCAGACGGAGAGCACGCTTGATATCTTTCAACATCGACATATCTTCAATCTCTACAAGAATCTGACCGGTTGCCGGCACTGTTGCTGCATTTGCCATAATCATCAATTTTATAATCAATAAGCAAGGATACAAATAATTTTTGAGAATTTGACAAGAAAGGGTTTATTGATTTTCTCGCGCCACCTAACAATGGGGGTGTTTTCTAACTTAGGTGGGAAAGTTGAGTAAAAAGTAAAATTAATGGGAAGGCCGTATATATGGACTTGTTTGCAGTATATTTCTACTCGCAAAACTTGAGTAAGGTGTAAACAAAAACTATTAAATATTTGTCTATACCCCCATAAAAATGGGGGGGTAAACAGAAAAAATATATAAAAAATAAGTTGAGATATGCTTTTTTTGATAACTTCGCGCCATAAAACAATAAAAAAACAAAAAGAATCGAGAATTTTATGGCAACACTTAGATTCAAAGCGTTGAGCGATTTGATGGGAAAGAAAGCCCCACAGATGCAATGGCCCGAAAAACGCGTGCCCGACTTCTATGGCGAGCTCACTTTCAACGATGAAGCAATGAAAAAATATCTGCAAACATCGGTTTACAAACAGGTGAAAGCTGCAATGCAAAGTGGCGAACCTATTGGACGCAACATTGCCGATGGCGTAGCTGCTGGTATGAAGGCTTGGGCTATCGACCATGGCGCAGTACACTACACTCACTGGTTTCAGCCACTTACTGAAGGCACTGCCGAAAAACACGATTGCTTCATCAACTATGGTCCTGACGGCAATATCATCGAAGAGTTTGCTGGCAAACATTTGGCTCAGCAAGAGCCTGATGCTTCGTCGTTCCCTAATGGTGGCATACGCGCTACATTTGAAGCTCGCGGATATACAGCTTGGGACGTGTCGTCGCCTGCCTTCATCGTAGGCTCTACACTTTGCATCCCTACCATATTTATCTCATACACTGGCGATGCTCTCGACTACAAAACACCTCTGCTACGTGCACTGCATGCTGTTGACAAAGCAGCCGTTGAGGTGTGCCAATATTTCGATAAAAACATCACCAAAGTACACTCCAACCTTGGTTGGGAACAAGAGTACTTCTTGATAGACCAAAGCCTCTATATGGCTCGCCCTGACTTGATGCTCACTGGTCGTACTTTGCTGGGCAACAACTCTGCTAAAAATCAGCAGCTTGAAGACCACTATTTTGCTCAGATACCAGAGCGTGTAGCCGTCTTTATGCGCGACCTTGAAGTAGAATGTCAGCGACTTGGCATCCCAGTAAAAACACGCCACAACGAGGTTGCACCCAACCAGTTTGAACTTGCACCAATATATGAAGAGGTAAACCTTGCCAACGACCACAACTTGCTTGTGATGGACACAATGAAGCGCATTGCTAAGCATCATGGCTTTGAGGTGTTGCTACACGAAAAACCTTTTGCTGGCGTCAATGGTAGCGGCAAGCACAACAACTGGTCGCTTAGCACCAACACAGGCGTCAACCTCTTTGCACCTGCCAAAACACCAAAAGGCAACATGCTCTTCCTTACCTTCCTTGTCAATGTAATGGCAGCCGTATACAAAGGTCAGGATTTGCTCCGCTCTATGGTGCTCAACTCATCTAACCAACACCGCCTTGGTGCCAACGAAGCACCTCCTTCTATCATCTCAATATTCCTCGGTACACAACTCTCATCGATGCTCGACTCAATAGTAGAAAAAGTGAGCGATGCTAAGATGACTCCGGAAGAAAAAACTGCGCTCAAACTTGGCATTGGTCGTTTGCCCGAAATATTGATAGACAATACTGACCGCAACCGTACATCGCCATTTGCCTTCACGGGCGACCGATTTGAGTTCCGCGCCGTAGGTTCACAAGCCAACTGCGCTGGTGCCATGACCGCAATCAACGCTATGGTAGCCACACAGCTTATCGAATTCAAAAATAGCGTCGATGCACTTATCGAAAAAGGTGTAAAGAAAGATGAAGCTATCTTCCAAGAGATACGTCGCCTCATCATCGAGAGTTCACCTATCCACTTTGATGGCAACGGCTATAGCGATGAATGGAAAGCTGAAGCAGCTCGCCGCGGACTGACCAACATCACCAGTGTACCAGAGTCAATCTCAAAAATGCTCTCTGACCATGCCAAAAGAGTATTTGTAGAGGGTGGCATACTTACTGAGCGCGAACTCGAAGCACGTGCCGAAGTAGAGTATGAAAAATATGTGCTCAAGGAGCAAATAGAGGCTCGCGTAATGGGTGAAATAGTGATAAATCACATTGTGCCTACTGCTCTTGAATATCAGAACCGCCTCATCAGCAATGTCAAAGGCATGAAGGATATATTTGGCGATGAAGCCGACTCGCTTACCGAAAACGAGAAGGAGCTCATTCGCAAAATATCTAATCATGTTACTATCATTCGCCGTGAAACACAGCAGATGATTGACGCGCGCAAAGATGCCAACAAGATAGAAGATGCAGAGCAAAAAGCTATTGCTTACCATGACAATGTTCACCCACATCAGGATGTCATTCGCTATCACGTCGACAAACTCGAACTTATTGTTGACAACGAGATGTGGCCATTGCCAAAATATCGCGAGATGCTATTCTTTAGATAAATTATAATCCTCTAAAACTATAACTTTTGAGCTGGTGCAAATCACAATGCATCAGCTCTTTCTATTTAAAGACTTACTAAAGTTTCGCAAGTGAAAAATGCCCAGAAAATAAGCCATAAATGGGCGAAAGGGATATAACCGACAAATTGCCTTTCAACAATTAGCACGGAACCCGATTTTTACACTCGCATCTGTCGCCTTTGGAGAATATTGGCGTAGCGAGGTAATCTCAGAGCACAATTTTTTCTACATACAATTCGCCACTAAAAAATATTTTGGCTGTGTCGCAAAATTTTGCTGCATTTTCAGTGGTGAAGAATTGCACTGTGCCGTTTTTGCTTAGGTTGTGTTCCATGTCGGCATGGCGTGTGAGGTAGTTGGCAAGGCTGCTTGCAACAATGTCGCCTTGGCAAAGCACCTGCACTTGTGCGGGTACATAGCGGCGTATCTTTTTTAGCAACATTGGGAAGTGTGTGCATGCCAGCATTATGGTGTCTATTTGTGCTGATTGCGACAAAAGTTGGTCGATATATTTTTTTACAAAGTAGTCGGCACCATCGTTGTTATACTCGTTGTTTTCTACTATTGGCACCCACATGGGGCAAGCTTGTTGGTGCACGCTTACGGCTGGCCATATTTTGCCTATCTCTATTGGGTATGAGTTGGAGTCTACTGTGCCTTGTGTTCCCAAGATGCCTACATGTCCGCTTTTGCTATATTGTCCAATAATTTCGGCACTGGGGCGAATAATGCCCAATACGCGTTTTTGGTTGCTGATGAGTGGTAGGTCTTTTTGCTGAATGTTGCGCAATGCCTTAGCCGATGCAGTGTTGCATGCTAAAATTATAAGTTCTGCGCCCATATCAAAGAGTTTGCGCACAGCTTGCAGTGTATATTCGTAAACAATGTCGAACGAGCGAGTGCCGTAGGGCGCACGGGCATTGTCGCCCAAATAGATGTAGTCGTATTGTGGCAATTGCTGCCTTATCGATTGGAAGACGGTAAGTCCGCCATAGCCTGAGTCAAATATTCCTATTTTCTTCATTGTCTGATGATTATCTCATGCCTCCTACTCTTGGGCGAAATGGCATTGGCTTGGGCATTTTCATTGGTCGGCATGTTATCTGAACGGCATTTTGTATGTTGCCATCTTCATCGAGTTTGCCAACAATCATGATGTACAGACTTTTGTCGGCACCAAACGACTTGCGCACTTCAATATAGTCAAATGTGTCGTCTTCTTTTGCACGATAAACTTTAAACGATGTTTGGCTGTCTTTGACGTATGAACTCACGTCGAAATAGAGCTCTAAGTTGTTGCACATTATCTCTACACATGAGTCGCTCCAACGCACAGTGCCATTGTCGGGGCGCGATTTTTCCCACGATGAGAGTCCCTCTCGGTAGCGCACTACTGTCCAGAGGTCTTGATTGCCTGAATGTTCGCACGGCACAACCCATTCGTCGTACCATTGCGCATTGGCTCCTACTGAGCACAAGAGCATTAGCAATAAAAGTATAATGTGTGCATGTGTTGCTTTCATAATCTGACGTCGACTTTGGTTATAACTCCTTGTTTGTCAACATATATGGCTACTGACTCTGCGCAGCTGAATGTTTGTGTTGTTTGTGCGTCGAAGGTGCCGATGAAGATGTTGGTTTTAGGCGTTTTGAGATATTTTTGTGGTACGCAAGCCACTACTTTTTGGTTCGAAAACCGAGCCCACGAAATGGTTTCCCATCGCTGAATGCCTTGTGATGTGGTATCGGTTGAGTAATAGAGCACAAATGGCGTGCCTGCAAGGTTGTTGTTGTTTACGGTGTATCCACTGGCGGTGCTGAGGCTAAATTGTGGCAGTTCGTTTGTCTTCTGATATTTGGCTGCAAAGTCTGTCATTTTTTTTGCCTCTTCGGTTTGTGCTATGAGGGTTACTGCGGTAGCATTGGTAGAGTCTATGCGGTGCAATATGGGCGTAGCTGCTACAAATATATTGTGGTCGGCCACTATGTTGTATATGTTTGTTTGTTGCACGTGCAAGTTGAGCAATGGCAACATTACAATAGAGTTGGCTGCGTGTGAGCGAATATGGTCGGCTTGTTGCCTTAGCACAGATATGAGGCTGTCGGTAGGCAATGTTATGGTGTCGGCTACGGCTTGCAAACGTTCAACATTCCAAAGCAAGTTGGTTTCTGTGTCGTTGGTAGTGGCTTCGAGCAAATGGTTGAGCCGTGCACAGATGTTGATAGGTGCATTGCCACTGGTTACTATGTCGATGTGGTTGATGCTGTCGATAGTAAATCTATAGAAGCCGTAGGGCCACTCTGATGTGTCGAAATGATAGACGCTTGCCTTGGCGGTGGCTGAGTCGATAACGTCAGTTATATTGGGCAATGCGTAGGCATAGATGGTATTGGCAGTGGTGCCATTGAGGTCGATGAGCAAATTGCCTTGTGGTTGCTCAGGCGCACATGCTGTAGCTATTGCTCCGATGATGGCAATGCCAAAATATTTCATATCTGAATAAAATGTTGATTGCATTTGCAAAGATAATGTGAGGGGTCTCTTGTCTGTGCCAGAAAACTATTTTTCTCAGAACTTAACTCCTACGAGTGAGATGTCGTCGAGCTGAGGACATGTGCCACGCCATTCCCAATAGAGTTTTTCGGCTACTTTGCTTTGCTCTGTGATGTCGGCTTCGGCTATTTGTGCCAACATTCGTTTCAGTCCGCCACTCATCAGGCGTTTGCCGTTCGGACCGTTTTTCTCTTGTCCGCCAAACTGATCGCCTAAGCCGTCAGAGCACATATAGAGTGTGTCGCCGGGTTCTACTTGTGTTTGGTGAGTTTCAAATGGGCGTTCACGGCTGCTTTCGTCCATCTCGCCTATGCTACGTTTTACGCCTTTAAACTCGTCCATTTCGCCATTCGGATGGAAGAGAAATACTGGTCTGCGAGCGCCCGATGTTTTGAGTGTGCGAGTGGTGGGGTTGTATACGGCTATTGATATGTCCATGCCGTCGCGTGCTTCGCCACCATTTTGGCTCAAGACGGTCATTAGGTTGCGGTCGAGTTCCTCAAGTATGTCATGTGGTTCAAGCATTTCGGCTTTTGAGCATATCTCGTTGAGGCTTGTTGAGCCAATCATTGATACGAAGGCACCCGGAACGCCATGTCCGGTGCAGTCTGAGCAGGCTATTATTAGTTCGTCGCCGTGGCGTGTAGCCCAATAGAAGTCGCCACTAACAATGTTGCATGGTATGAAGAATGCAAATGCGCCTTTGATGCCGTAGTTGCTATATTGTGTCAAGTCAGGCAAGATGGAGTTTTGTATGCGTTGGGCATAGTTGATGCTGTCTGTTATGTCGCGGTTTTTCTCTTCTATCTCGGCTTTTTGCTCGCGCAATTCGGCTGTTTGTCTTGCCACTTCGGCTTCCAATATTACTTTTTGTTGGCTCAGTATGCGTTGTTTTTCTTTGTCTCTGCGCCTATTTACAAGTATTATTACAATAAATGCTACAAGCACTACAAGCACACTTATCGATACCCATAGTTGACGCTGAAAGCTGAGTGCGCGTGTTTCGTTTTCGAGCTTGTCTACATCCATTATGGTGCGCATTTCCTCTATCTGCGAGTTGTAGCGTTGGTCGGCAAGTGAGTCGCTCACGCTTATAATGCGTTGTGCTACAGGATATTCTTGCGGATAGAGATGCAAGAGGTGCATTATGTCGAGTTTGTTTTTGAGCGATTCTACTTCGAGGCTCGGCTTTGAAACTATGTTGTAGTATGTTGCTGCCGAGTCAGCAAATTGCATGGCAAGATTGTTTTGTCCTATGGCTTTGTAGTATCTCGATTTGGCTACTGATAGTTCAGCAATAAGTTGCTCATCGAGTTCTGTGTTGTCGGCTATGCTTTGTGCTTCGTCGAGGTGGTTTTTGGCTTCAGCCGTATTGCCCATGGCGCAATATACATCAACGTAGGCAAGGTGCATGGTGAGCTGATAGGGCTCGAGCGAGAGGTAGCTGAATATTGGGTTGTTGTTGGCTACATCTCTAAATTTGTCGAGTGACTGTGCATATTCGTCGATGTAGTTTAGTACAGCTGGTTTGTCGGGGAACTTTAGCACTGTCGACACTTTATAGGTTTGTGCATCGAGTATGCTTGTGAGCATGAGTTGGTATGGCGAGGCTATTTCTATGCATTCGTCAAACTGCTTTAGTGCTTCGGTAGTCATGCCCATTTCTCTGTTGGCAAGTCCCATGCACATAAGGGCGTTGCATCGGTTCCGAATGGCTTGTGGTACATCGTCGTCAGGTGCTGAGGCTTTGCGTGGTATCTCTTTGCCATCGTTGTAGAGTTGCTGTGCATATTGCAATGCCAATCTATATTTCCCTTGCTCTATGTAAGCTGCCGAGCGCAAATATATGATGTAATAGTAGTAATATTCGGTTTCGTCGTTTTTGATGTCGCAATGATGAATGATGCTATCAGCATACTCTTCAAGGCGGTCGTAGTTGGCAGCGTTGAGGTAGATGGTAAGTTTGGTTGTCATGGCGTAGTATACTAAGTTGGTGTTGTTCAACTCAGTAGCATATTCTATTACAGCGTCTGACTTGGCTTCGGCTTGTGGTGTGCCTATTGAAGCCTCCATGTTGGTAACCATCTCTTCGAGGCGTTCAAGTTCTTCGTCGGTAGCTTGTTTGCCCCATACATTGCCCGAAATTGTTAGTAAGATTGTTATATATATCAGAAGTTTCATGATATTTCAATAGTATTTCATCTACAAAAATAGCAAAATAATGCTTTATATGGGGCATTTTGTCTGAAAATGCTTTTCAAAAAAAAAGTGCAGACACACAAATGCCTGCACCTGACTAATTTTTTCAGTATCAAGACTTGTTACGCCTTTTTTATCTGCTCTACAAATTGCTTTATTGCATTTTCTGATGCACCATTTTGCTTCAGATGATTGACAAAAGCTGTACCTATTATTGCACCATCAGCATGTGAGCATGCGTGGGTGTATGATGCATTGTCTTTTATTCCAAAACCTATCACATTTTTGTTGCGCAACTTGAGGTTTCTGATGCGTTCAAAATAGAGTGTGCGATAGTCAACTGTAGTTTTGATGTTGCCCGTGATGCCTGCCGATGCCACTGTGTAGATAAATCCTTCAGCTTGTGCATCGATATGGCGTATGCGTTCGTCGGGCGTTTGGGGCGCAATGAGCGGAATGAAGTGCAGGTTGTGCTTGTCGAATAGGGTTTTGTATTTTGCCACATATTCGTCCCATGGAAGGTCAGGTAGTATCAGTCCGTCAACTCCTGCGGCTTCAGCGTCGGCTGCAAACTTCTCTATGCCATAGTGCATTACGGGGTTGATGTAGCCCATGAGGAGCACTGGCATTGTTATTTCAGAACGCATATTTTTTATCTGTTCTAACAATACTTTGGTTGTCATGCCATTTTTAAGTGCTTCAATAGCTGCAAGTTGTATTACTGGTCCGTCGGCCAAAGGGTCGCTGAAGGGCATGCCAATTTCAACAAAGTCTACGCCAGCATTTTGCAAGGCGCGTATTATGGGCATTGTGTCAGTGAGCTGCGGAAAACCAGCTGTGAAGTATATCGAGAGCAGATTGCGTTTTTGCTCAAACAAGGTGTCTAATCTGTTTTTCATTGCCTGATGAGTGTGTTGGATTTATTTGGTGCTTAATCTTTTGATGTATGTAGCCATATCTTTGTCGCCTCGCCCTGATATGGTTACGATGACATTGTCGGTTGGCTTCAGTTGTGCCTTTATTTTGGGCAGTGCAGCCAAGGCATGAGCACTTTCGAGTGCTGGTATGATGCCCTCTTCTATGGTGAGTAGTCGGGCTGCTTCGAGTGCTTCATCGTCAGTGGCGGCAAGCACTGTTTCGCGTCCTATCTCATGCAAATATGAGTGCCACGGACCAACGCCCGGGTAGTCGAGACCAGCAGAGATGGAGTATGGTTCGGTTATTTGTCCGTCGTCAGTTTGCATAAGCATAGTGCGCGAGCCGTGTATGATGCCTTCTGTGCCACGAGCCATCGATGCAGCTGTTTCGCCACTGTCGAGTCCTAAGCCTGCTGCTTCTACAGCTATTAGTTTTACGCTCTCTTCGTCAACGAAGTGATAGAACGAACCTGCTGCGTTTGAGCCACCACCAATACATGCTACAACGTAGTCAGGAAGTGGTTTGCCGGTGTGTTCGGTAAACTGCTGCTTCATCTCTTCGCTTATGATTGATTGCAAGCGAGCTACCATGTCAGGGTAGGGGTGCGGACCAACGGCCGAGCCTATTATGTAGAAGGTGTCGTCAGGGTTTGAAATCCAGTCGCGTAGAGCTTCGTTGGTGGCATCTTTGAGGGTGCGGTTGCCACTTAGTGCTGGCACCACTTCTGCACCCAGCATGCGCATGCGTGCTACATTGGGGGCTTGGCGTTCTATGTCAACTTCGCCCATATATATGCGACATTTGAGTCCGAGCAATGCACAAGCGGTGGCTGTAGCTACGCCATGTTGACCGGCACCTGTTTCGGCTATTATGCGTGTCTTGCCCATTTTTATGGCAATGAGTGCTTGACCTATGGCGTTGTTTATTTTGTGTGCACCAGTATGTGCTAAGTCTTCGCGTTTCAGATATATGTTGGCTCCGAATATTTTGCTCAGTTTTTTGGCAAAGAAGAGTGGCGTAGGCCTGCCAACATAGTCGCGCATAAGTTGTTTAAACTCTTTTTGGAATTCGTCAGAGTTGATGATGCTGAGATATACGTTGCGCAAGTTTTCTACATTTGGGTAGAGCATTTCAGGTACGTATGCTCCGCCAAAACGGCCGTATAGTCCTTCGTTGTTGACGCTATATTTTCCCATTGTTCTATGCTTAATGTTTTTATCCTTTTTTGTTTTTTATTTTGCTTATTGCTTCGTGCAATGTGTCGTAGTTTTTTATGCCGGGCGATATTTCAAAGCGGCTGTTGAGGTCAATTATGGCAGCTCCGGTTTGCGAGGCTGCTTCTATGTTGTTTGGTCCTAT
Organism: uncultured Marinilabiliaceae bacterium; assembly: GCA_905235955.1. Lineage (GTDB taxonomy): Bacteria > Bacteroidota > Bacteroidia > Bacteroidales > Marinilabiliaceae > W3P20-009. The sequence continues at coordinate 10,598 of CAJONN010000013.1, read as the reverse complement.
GCCGCCAGATAGTATCCAAGGTTTGCGTATGGGTTGGCGTAGTATGAGTTGCCAGTCAAAGCCTTGTCCGCTTCCGCCATAGTTTGATGTTTTACTGTCAAATAGAAAGTAATCAACAAAGTCGTTGTATGCCCAAACTTGCTCAAAATCTTGTTCGGTAGCTATGTTGAATGCTTTTATTACTTCGTAGCCCTCTTCACGCAGTCGTTTGCAGACGGTGGGTTTTTCGTCGCCATGTAGCTGAATGACGCTCAGACCGTATGTGCTGGCTGTTTGGCGCATTTCAGCTTCGGTGCTGTTTACAAATACGCCTACACGTTTTACATCGTCAGGTATGATGCTTAGCATGTCGGGCTTTATTTTGCCTCTGACGTAGCGTGGCGATTTCGGATAGAAGATGAAGCCTAAATAGTCGGGCTCTAAAAACAAGATGCGGCTAATGTTGTCAATATCGGTCATGCCGCATATTTTTATTTGTGGCGTTTGCATAAATAGTTAGTTTAGAGCTTGTTTGTATTGTTGGCAGAAGCTGATGCACGCCTTGCCAGGGTGCTCGGCTTTCATAAAGTTTTCTCCTATCAAAAATCCGTCGAAGCCGCCTTGTCTTAGCATTAGCATGTCGTCGATGGTGCGTATGCCACTCTCTGATATTTTTGGCAGATTGGTAGGCAAGAGGTGTGCTACGTCTATTGAGTGATGCAAGTCTACTTCAAAGGTGCGTAGGTTGCGGTTGTTGATGCCGGCTACTGTTACACCCTCTACAGTGTAGTTGGTTTCATCTTCGCCGTGTAGTTCCATCAGCACTTCTAAGCCTATCTCGGCTGCCAATCCGGCTAAGTCTTGTGCTTGTTGCCTACTAAGCACTGCAGCTATTAGCAGTATGGCCGATGCTCCGTTGGCGCGTGCTTCGTAAACTTGATATGGGTCAATGATAAACTCTTTGCGTAGCACTGGTATGCCAAGTGTTTCTGATGCTTGGCGCACATCGGCTATTGTTCCGCCAAAAAACTCTTGGTCGGTCAGCACCGATACGGCACTGACGCCTGCTTCTTCGTAGTATGGTACTACATCGGGCGGAGTTATGTTGCCGTGTATCAGTCCTTTAGAGGGCGACTGACGCTTGAATTCGGCTATTATGCCGTTGCGCTCTTTTATGCTTTGCGCAAAGGGTAGGGCAGGTTTGGCATCGGCACACATAGCTATTACATCGGGTAGCGAACATTTGCGTTTGGCTACGGCTATGCATTCAGGCTTTGTAGCTATTATTTTGTCGAGATAGTTGTTCATTTATTCAAATATGTTGTTTTGCAAAACTAATTTGTAGAAGAGCAAAGCAGCGTCGTTGTGAGTGCCCATATTGTCTATTATGGCTTTGTCGGTAGTGCTTTCGCCAAAGGCTTTGAGGGCGTTTTGGGTGTTTATTATTGGAACAACAACATCAACTGTTGAGTGGAAAAATTGCACTCTGTGTTGTGGCTGCCAACCTTTGGTAAGGTTGTTTATCTCAAGTGCGGCTGAAAGTTTCTGAGCTATTGCCGATGTGGTGTCAAGGCTTGCTGCTGAAAATATATTTTGTGGTGTTGCTCCGTCTACGCTTCTGGTTATCAGGTTATTGAGCTGCAGAGTGTTATATTTTTTTGACTTTACTGAGTCGAGTATGCCAGCGGCGTTGAATTTTTCTGAGAAGAAATCAGCTTCAGCTACATCTTGCAATATCTCTGGGTAGGTTGCCTTCATACCTGCTATTATCATTGGCACAACTACCGGATATGCCAATGTGTCAGAATTCAGATACTCTTTGTAGCAAGCAATAGGGTCGTAAGGTCCGGCACCGCAAAGTGTCTTTTCCAATCTGACTAAGCTATCTACGCTGGCATTGCTCTCTATATATCGTTGCACAGCCAAAGCTACCGCGCCACCTTGCGAATATCCAATGTTGTATGTGCGATAATCGTCGGCCAACTTTATGCCCAACGATTGGCACAGAGCAATCGCAGCCTTGAAGCAGTCAACGCTATTTCGAGCTGTTTCTATGGCGCACAAATATGGGTGCACTTCGTCAGCCGTCAGTCCGTAGCCCAAATAGTCGGCACACACTACCATCGCACCACGTGTGACCGATAAGCCTACATCAATGGGGAGCGACTTCGACGGACATTCAGCGTCAGAACCTATTGTCCAATGGTTGCCGATGATGATGGTGTGCACTTCGTCAATGCCTGCAGGCAATGCTACTACGCCTGATAATTGATGTGCTTTTTCGCCTGCAGTAGCGTTGTAGGAAATGTTGCGCACCACTACGCTACCCGGCACTTGCACATCTTGCCCCATCAGTAGGTTTAGTAGCAATGCCGACGGAATGGTGTCGGCTCTCAAAACTGTGAATTCAGCTTGTTGCGCAGAAGTTTCAGTCCAACTATATGTTACAGATGTTGGCTCATCAGATGTGTTGTCTGACGAATTGCATGCACTGAAGGCAAACATTGTAGCAGATATGATAGCTGCTTTGTAGACGGTTATTTTGTTGTATATCATTTTGTTATATTTTTTTTGATGCAAATATAGCTAAAGTTTTGTGAGCATCAGAGAGTATGCTATGAGTTGAGCTCTACATATTTCTTTAGCACCAACAACGCTTTCTTTGATTCGAGCGACTCGCGTGCAATGGCAAGGCACTCCTCAAGAGTTTTTTCTGGTTCGATGATGTTGATAGCAAAAGCAGCATTAGCAAGCACTACATTTGTGCGGCTCTCAACATCACTACCTTCAAGTATAGCATCGAATACTCTGAGAGCATCTTCTTTGGTCTGATTTGCGCCGCCCGAAATTTCATCAGGACTAACAGTTGACAGACCTAAGTCGGCTGGGCTGTATATGCGCTCTTGTTGCTTCGTAGTTACCTTGAAGTCGGCTGTGAGCGAAATCTCGTCGTAGCCATCTACGCTGTTTACAATGCCGTAGCCGATGCCAATTTTCTGATATACATTGTTGTAGAGGCGCATTTGGTTGAGATTGGCAACACCAAGCATCTGATAAGTTGGCTTGCAAGGGTTTACGAGCGGACCGAGCAAATTGAAGCAAGTAGGTATTTTGAGAGCTTTGCGTATGGGAGCAACAAACTTCATAGCACGTGCAAAAAGTGGTGCGTGCAAATATACAAAGTTGCTCTCTTCGAGGCTTTTGCGTAGCTTGTCGTTGTCGTTGGTAAACTTCACACCATGTCCCTCAATCACATTGCTTGCTCCGCTCACTGATGTAGCAGCATAGTTGCCATGTTTTGCCACTTTATAGCCAGCACCAGCCACTACGAAGCAGGCACATGTAGATATGTTGAAGGTGTTTTTGCCGTCGCCACCAGTGCCAACAATGTCGATAGGTTTATAGGGGCTGAGGTCAACAGGTACACCAGTCTTCAGTATTCCATTGCGCAAGCCAATGAGTTCGTCAACTGATATGCCACGCATCTGCAAGCCCATCAAGAAGGCTGTTATCTGCTCTTGCGGATATTTTTCGTTAGTGATGTTGATAAGTATCTCTTCTGTTTCAGCAGCCGTAAGCTCTTCATGAGCTACAAGGCGTGTAAGTGTGTTTTGCATAGTATTTTTTGGTGTTTTTGTTTTTCTATAATCAAAAAAGCCCACCGGAGTTCGGCAGGCCTTTCAATATCTTGTTTCTTCAAGAACTAACGGCTTAAGCTCTCACTCCGGTTTTTACAAGAGTAAGATGCCACCACCATATGTTGTTTCTCGACTTCATTCTCTATTATTATTTGTGTGCAAATGTATAAATCTATTTTTATTTGTACAATAATTTACAATGAAATTATTTTTCTCACACCACGCGACAATAACCCAACATACACTGGTGTAAAATAAATTTTCAAATAAAGGCTCTGTCAACTATCTTTGCATAATGTTTTACCAACCGATTAGCCTATGACTACAACCATAATTGCTCTCGGACTGCTCTACTTCGTCGGACATTGGCTTACGCATTTCTTCAACCGAACCAAAGTGCCTGATGTGCTCATCCTTATTGTATTTGGTATGTTGCTTGGTCCTATTTTTCATATTGTCGATCCTGCAGCTATTGGTCGAGCTGGCGAGTTGTTTACGGCTATGGCGCTTATTATCATATTGTTTGAAAGTGGGCTCGACTTAGAGCTTGGTACCTTATGGCGGTCGGCTGGCTTAGCTACAAAACTTACAGTCAGCACATTTTTTGCCACAGCTTTTGTCATTTTTGCCATACTCTATTGGGGCTTCGACTATTCGCCAATGGCTGGTTTGGCTATGGGCTTTATATGTGGTGGCACATCGTCAGCTGTAGTCATTCCGCTTGTGGGCGCACTCAATGTTGGCAAAAAAGCCTCTACCATGCTCATCCTCGAATCAGTACTCACCGATGTGCTCTGTATCATCTTCACCCTTGGCGTATTGGCAAGTGTGCATAGTGGCGAGATTGAGGTGGGGCGCATCATTGGCAACCTCATATCATCGCTCGTTTTTGCACTCGTCATAGGTAGCTTGGGTGGCATATTGTGGATACGCATTTTGGAGCATGTGCGCAACTGGACTCATACGCAGTTTGCAACATTTGCCTTTATGTTTATAGTTTACGGAGTTGCTGATTTGTTGCATTTTAGCGGACCAATAGCTGCCTTGGCATACGGCATATTGTTGGGCAATCACAGAGCTTTGGCTCGCCGAGTGCCAATATTGTCGAATGCTCTGAGCAATGTCAACGACAATATTGTGGTGGTTTCCAATGCTGAAAAGGAACTCTACAAAGAGATAGTCTTCCTTATCAAAATATTCTTCTTTGTCTACTTAGGCATTAGCATTCCCATAGCACACATCTATACCGCTGGCGTGGCTTGCTGCATTGTTGTAGCCGTTTATCTGATGCGCCCAATAGTAACAAAAATTGTTGTCGGCAAACATATTTCGACCTACGACAATACCATCGTCTCTATCATGGTGCCCAAAGGCTTGGCAGCTGCAGTGTTGGCTGGTTTGCCATCAAGATATGGTATGATTGAAGGCGCTGACATACAGGCGTTTGTATACAATGTTGTGCTCATTAGCATTATCCTTACATCAGTGCTAATACCCATTATCAATCGCACGGCATTTGGCAACCTTTTGATGCGTTTTTTTGATAAAAAACAACCAATCAATGAGGAGGTAAGCAAATGACAAACAACCTTATTGTAGTTCTCGGACCTACAGCTTGTGGCAAAACTACCTTTGCAGCACATTTGGCAAAGCAACTCAGCACAGAAATTATAAGCGCTGACTCAAGGCAAATATATAGAGGAATGACTATAGGCACGGGCAAAGACCTTGCCGACTATGTGGTTGATGGCGTACAAATACCCTATCACCTTATTGATATTTGTGATGCCGGAGAAAAATACAATGTCTATAGATTTCAGAACGATTTTGATGAAGCCTATCAACACGTTACGAGCCGAGGCAAAGTGCCCATTTTGTGTGGTGGCACAGGATTGTATATAGAAGCAGTACTCAAAGGCTACAGACATACAGCCGTACCGCCCAATCATGCTCTCCGGCAAGAACTTAGCAACAAGTCGCTTGCCGAACTTGCACAAATCTTATCTACCTATCGGAAACTGCACAATAATACCGACACTGACACCATACAGCGCGCTATACGTGCCATTGAGATAGAGCAATACTACGCTCAGCATCCAGCCGATGAAACTCAGCAAAATATTCTAAACCCCATAGTCATAGGGCTTAGCATCGACCGCGACTTGCGCAGAGAACGCATCAGCAACCGCTTGCGCACTCGCCTAAGTGAAGGTATGGTAGCAGAGGTTGAAACACTACTGCGTCAAGGTCTTTCGCCCGACGACCTTATATATTATGGCTTGGAATACAAATACATCACGCTACACCTTATAGGACAACTATCGTATGCCGACATGGTGCAACAGCTCGAAATAGCCATACATCAGTTTGCTAAGCGACAAATGACGTGGTTTAGAGGCATGGAAAAACGTGGCACATACATAAACTGGATCGACGCTTCGAAGCCAATGAACATCAAGATAGAGCAAGCACTGAGCCTCGTCAGATGAGCAACTACAACACATATAGGCAATATTGCAACAATATTTTTGGCAGCAGAGCGCAAAAAATATCAGTCAATGCCGGACTCACCTGTCCGAACCGCGATGGTACTAAAGGCGTTGGTGGCTGCACATTTTGCAACAACTCTACATTCAACCCAGACTATTGCCAACCATCGCTCAGCATCACCGAACAACTAAACAGAGGTATACAGTTTTTTAGCAAATACAAATCAGACGTCTTTTTGGCTTATTTTCAGGCTTATAGCAATACATACGGCAATACCAATCATCTGCTAAACTTATATCACGAGGCGTTGGCACACCCACAAGTGAGTGGCATCGTTATTGGTACTCGCCCAGATTGCATCGCCCCTGACCTTTTGGCTGCTTTGGCCGAAATAAACAAGCAACACTACGTAGCCATCGAACTTGGCGTAGAGAGCTGCTACGATGACACCTTGCTCTCTATCAATAGGCAACACACGTGGAGCGATAGTTGCCAAGCTATAGAACAGATAGCGCAGGCGCAAATAGCTGTTGGCGTGCATCTGATAATGGGGTTGCCTACTGAAACTCGGGAGCAGATGCTCAGCGAAGCTACAATATTGTCGGCATTGCCTATCAACTTTCTGAAACTGCATCAACTGCAGATTGTTAGAGGCTCACAGATGGCTGCTGAATATGCACACAATCCGCAAAACTTCAACCTTTTTAGTGCCAATGAATACATCAATTTTTGTGTCGATTTTCTTGAACGCCTCAATCCCAGTATTGTTGTCGAACGCTTTATAAGTCAAGCACCGCGCGACATGGTGATAGCCCCTTTCTGGAATATCAAAAACTTTGAGTTTGTTCATCAGTTAGAAAAACTGATATCTGAGCGCAAGACATGGCAAGGACGATTGTTCTGATCTGAAAAAAATAGAGATGCCACAACAATTGAGGCATCTCTACAAAACATATTTTACGATAAAACTTTTACTCCTTAAAATTCATCCCAAGCCTTGATGCTTATTTGGTCGATGCTCAGCTTGCAGAATGCTCTGATGAATGCTGATGCCAAACGTGCATTGGTGATGAGTGGTACATTGAAGTCGATGGCATCGCGACGAATGCGGTAGCCATTTTTGAGCTCATTGTGAGTGAGGTTTTTAGGTATGTTGACAACCAAATCTATCTTTTTCTCACGAATGTAATCTATCACATTGGGCTTCACATCTTCATCGGGCCAATGCAAGAGCGTAGAGTCTACACCATTTTCTGACAAGAAGCGATGTGTGCCACCTGTTGCAAAGAGTTTGTAGCCTTTCTGCGCAAGCATACGTGCACCATCGAGAAGTTCGGTTTTTGAACGTGCCGGACCTGACGAGATGAGTATGTTGCCACCAGCTTGGGGTATGCGATAACCTACTGATAGCATCGACTGTAGCACTGCATCGTCGAAGTTTTCGCCCAAGCAACCCACTTCGCCTGTTGACGACATGTCGACACCCAACACTGGGTCGGCCTTCTGAAGACGAGCAAACGAGAACTGAGGTGCTTTGATGCCAACATAGTCGATGTCGAAGAGGCTCTTTGCAGGCTTCTCTACTGGCAAGCCAAGCATTACGCGTGTAGCAAGTTCGATGAGGTTGACTTTGAGTACTTTAGATACGAATGGGAAGCTACGCGATGCACGCAAGTTGCACTCTATAACTTTTATATCGTTGTTTTTTGCCAAAACCTGCATGTTGAACGGACCCGAAATTTCAAGTGCTTTTGCTATTTGGCGTGCTATCTTCTTTATGCGTTTGATAGTCTCTACGTAGAGTTTTTGTGGTGGGAACACTATTGTAGCATCGCCAGAGTGAACGCCTGCAAACTCTATGTGTTCTGATATGGCGTATGCAATCACCTCGCCACCTTGTGCCACAGCGTCTATCTCTATCTCTTTGGCTTGCTCTATGAATTCTGAAACCACTACGGGAACTCTTTCGACACGTTGGCTGCAAGGTTGAGGAAGTATTCAAGCTCTTGCTTGTTTGATACCACATTCATAGCAGCACCTGAGAGTACGTATGACGGGCGCACAAGCACTGGGAAGCCTACTTCGTCAACAAACTTGTAAATGTCGTCAATGGTAGTAAGCTCGCTCCAACGTGGCTGGTCGACACCAAGTTCGTCGCACATAGTTGAGAACTTTTGGCGGTTTTCGGCGCGGTCAATGTTGATAGGCGATGTGCCCAAGATTGGTACATTTCGGCGATGTAGCTTCATTGCCAAGTTGTTCGGAATTTGTCCGCCCACTGACACTATTACGCCTTTAGGTTGCTCAAGGTCGATGATGTCGAGCACACGTTCTTCAGTGAGTTCATCAAAGTAGAGGCGGTCGCACACATCGTAGTCGGTTGATACGGTTTCGGGGTTGTAGTTTATCATTACCGAGCGCAAACCTTGCTGCTTGATGGTGTTGATAGCGTTGACTGAGCACCAGTCGAATTCAACCGATGAGCCTATGCGATATGCGCCTGAGCCAAGCACTATTACTGAACGGTGGTCGCCTACATACTGCACATCGTTGGTTGCACCGTTGTAGGTGATATACAAATAGTTGATTTGTGCTGGGAATTCGCCTGCCATTGTGTCAATTTGCTTTACAACTGGCACAATGTTTTGTTTTTTGCGGTGTTCGCGTACTTCAAGGTTTTGCTCTTCCATTTTGCGGCTCTTGTCTTTGAATACGAGGCGAGCTATTTGGAAGTCAGAGAAGCCAGCTTTTTTGGCTTCGAGCAATAGGTCGTTGGGTACGTCAGCTATTTTGTTGTATTCTGACAGACGATTTTTGATGGTGAAGATGTGATAAAGTTTCTCGAGGAACCAATTATCAATCTTTGTCAGTTCGTGAATATCTTTTACACTCAAGCCCTTGTCAAAGCCTTCCGCAATAGCATAAACGCGTTTGTCGGTTGGGTTTTTGAGTTCTTCTTCTATGTCAAGACCTTTGAGTGGTTGGTTGCCAACAAAGCCGTGGGTGCCTTGTCCGACCATACGAAGACCTTTCTGAATAACCTCTTCAAACGAACGTCCGATGGCCATTATTTCGCCTACTGACTTCATCGAAGAACCTATTTGCTTTGAAACGCCTGTAAACTTGCCAAGGTCCCAACGTGGTATTTTGCAAACAATATAGTCCAGAGCTGGCTCAAAATATGCCGGAGTTGTTTTGGTAACTGAGTTTTTGAGTTCCCACAATCCGTAGCCGAGCGAAAGTTTTGCAGCTACAAATGCCAACGGATAGCCAGTAGCTTTTGATGCCAAGGCTGATGAACGCGACAAGCGAGCGTTGACTTCGATGACGCGGTAATCTTCAGAGTTGGGGTCGAGGGCATATTGTACGTTACATTCGCCCACAATGCCTACGTGGCGTACAATTTTGATGGCCAACTCGCGCAATTTGTGATACTCAGAGTTGGAGAGTGTTTGCGAAGGTGCTACAACTATAGATTCGCCAGTGTGAATGCCCAGCGGATCGAAGTTTTCCATGTTGCAGACGGTGATGCAGTTGTTGTAAGCATCGCGCACTACTTCATATTCTACCTCTTTCCAGCCTTTGAGCGACTCTTCTACCAATATTTGGTTTGAATATGAGAGCGCATTTTCAGCGCGAGCAATGAGTTCTTCTTTGTTGTTGCAGAAGCCAGAGCCCATGCCACCCAGTGTGTATGCTGCGCGCACAATGATAGGGAAGCCTATTTCGTCTGATGCTTTGAGGGCATCGGCAACACTCTCTACGGCAATGCTCTTAGGTGTTTTGACATCAATTTCTTTGAGCTTGTTGGCAAAGATTTCGCGGTCTTCAGTGTCGATGATGGCCTGAATGGGCGTACCGAGCACCATGACGTTGTATTTTTCCAAAATCTTTTGCTCAAAGAGCTTTATGCCACAATTGAGTGCTGTTTGGCCACCAAATGATAGAAGAATGCCATCAGGGCGTTCTTTTTTGATAACCTGCTCAACAAAATACGGAGTTACGGGCAAGAAGTAAATCTTGTCGGCAATGTTTTCCGATGTCTGAATTGTAGCAATGTTTGGGTTGATAAGTACGGTGCGTACTCCTTCTTCTTTTAGAGCCTTAAGGGCTTGTGAACCAGAATAGTCAAACTCGCCTGCCTCACCTATTTTGAGAGCGCCCGAACCAAGAATGACAACCTTTCTGACTTCGTGTTTCATAATTGAGTAGGATTATCTATTAAGTCTTCAGCGCACAAAATTACATTTTTTTTCTTTATACCTTGCCACCTGTTTTGCAAAATGTATATACTAAAAGTTAAATCGTATTTTGTTTGTATATTTATTTAACATATCTGCTCAAGTTTCGCAAGTAGAAATGTATTAAAACAAATTTCCAAACACATCTTTTTCATTAGTCTTTTACTTTTTATCTCGCTACGCTCAATCATCTTCGGGTCTTTCCGCAAGACTCAACGATGATTGAGCGAAGCGAAATAAAAAGTAACAA